>CAYFVX010000119.1:0-8761 GCA_964346425.1 uncultured Chloroflexaceae bacterium
AGTCGGTTTGTGCCGATAGAGTATATGAAGTTCTTGAGCAAAGAACGGATTATGGATGTTGAACTGGGTGACCATGTGAGCAAAGAGATGGCGGTGATGTTCTCGGATATTCGTTCGTTTACTACTCTGTCGGAACGGATGACTCCGCAAGAGAACTTTGATTTTATCAATGCCTATCTCAAACGGGTCAGCCCCAAGATACGTGATAATGATGGATTTATCGTCAAGTTTCTGGGGGATGGTATGATGGCTGTTTTTCCCAATGGAGGGGATGATGCTATCAGGTCGGGTATTCAGAAGCTCGAACAGGTATCCCTGTTTAATCTTGAGCGGCAGCGCGAGGGCAAACCGTCAGTGAGTGTTGGCGTAGGTATCCACGTGGGGCATATGATGGTTGGTATGATAGGTGAAACGCAGCGAATGCAGGGCGATGCGTTTTCCGACACCGTCAATCTCACGGCACGTATTGAAGGGGTGACGAAGTATTATGGGGCGGCGTTGCTGATTACCGAAGAGGTGTTGAAGAGTCTGGAAGACCCGACCCGCTACCAGATGCGCTTTCTGGACCGTATTATTGTGCAGGGAAGAAAAGACCCCATTGCGATTTATGAAGTACTCGATGGAATCCCAGAACTAGAGATGAACCGGAAACTAGAAACTCAGGCATACTTTGAGAAGGGTATCAGGTTCTACGAGGCACAACAATTCGCCGATGCCCGCTTTGCGTTCCACGAGGTTTTGCAGCACGACCCGCACGATGTAGCCGCAGTATTCTATCAGCAGCGCATTGAGCAATTGCTGGAACAGGGCGTCCCGCAAGATTGGGATGGGGTTCTGCGCATGCGTGAGAAGTAATACCAGTTACTATGGTTTCATGATACGGTAACTGTTCAGGTAGCACCACAGTTCTTGCCGTTTGACAGTCTTTATGGAAAACTGTATTCTGGTGAGTACACACTTTTTTTTCAATGGTCAGTCATCTCAAAAGAAAACTCGTGGTACTATCTGTAGGAAATATTTTTTTCTTCAGACACATGCACGGTCTGAAGAAACTCCATATGTCAGTGTTAGGGACACTACTGAGCTATGCAATCTACAAGTACTATCCTCATTGTTGACGACGAACCGTTTGGTCGCAAAACATTAGAGGCGTTACTTTCAATACATAATTATAAATTGGCATTTGCCAGCGATGGGCCGGAAGCGTTGAACATGGCATTAAACCTGACGCCGGATTTGATATTGCTTGATGTGATGATGCCCGGTATGGATGGATTTGAGGTGTGTCGCAAACTCCGTGAAGATGCGGTGCTTTCCGAAGTGCCGGTGATTATGATTACTGCGCTTGATGATCGCGAGTCGCGTATTCAGGGGATTGAAGCCGGGGCTGATGATTTTATCTCCAAGCCGTTTGACCATACCGAGTTACGCACGCGTATTCGCACGATTACTCGATTGAACCGCTACCGTCAATTGCTCACTGAGCGAGCGCGGTTTGAGCGAGTTATTGAATTATCGCCGGATGGGTTGATGATTGTGGCAGATACCAGCACGATTTTGCAGGCAAACCCGGCTATGCTCCGCATGCTTGGAAATGGCGATGAAATCCATCAAGGGGAAATTGTTGGTCATCCGTTGCTGGCATTTATTGCGGCAGATCAGATTGAAAGTTGCTATACATGTTTCAACGAAGTGATTTCGAGTACGAGCCAGGATGTGCGTTTTGAGACGGTGATGGTGCGCCTGGATGGAACACGCTTTCCTGCCGAGGTGACGGGGGGGCACATTGTCTGGAATGAAACCCAGGCGATGCAGGTCAATGTGCGGGATATTACGGAACGCAAGCAGGCAGAAGCGGAGGTACGCAAGTCCAGAGAAGATCTTTCTGTCGCCTATGATGCTACGCTGGAAGGGTGGGTCAAAGCTCTGGACCTGCGGGATAAGGAAACAGAGGGGCATTCGTTGCGGGTCACGGAAATGACGGTGCGCATGGCGCAAAAAATTGGGATACAGGATGAGGAGTTGGAACATATCCGCCGTGGTGCCCTGCTGCACGATGTGGGCAAACTTGGTATTCCTGATAGTATCCTGCTCAAGCCTGGCCCACTGACGGATGAAGAATGGCGGATTATGCGCCGCCATCCAGTGTATGCATATGAGTGGCTCTCCCCTATCGCCTATTTGCAGCCAGCCCTGGATATTCCGCACTATCATCATGAAAAATGGGATGGGTCAGGTTATCCCTGTGGCTTGCGGGAGGAAGAGATACCACTGGTCGCCCGTATGTTTGCCCTGGCAGATGTCTGGGATGCGCTACGATCCGACCGTCCCTATCGCGCTGCATGGCCTGAAGAGCAGGTAAGCACGCATATCCGTTCACTTAAAGGGAGCCATTTTGACCCGGAGTTGGCAGAGCTTTTTTTGGAGTTGATGGAGCGGGAAGGCGAAGTTATTATAACGTAGGAGGGGCGAAGTGCGCCGAGCGCACTTCGCCCCTCCTGCCTGCTTCGAGCGATTCGCTTTATTGTTCCAATGCCGCCAGTCGTGCTTCTATCGCCGCCAGTCGTGCTTCTATCGCCGCCAGTCGTGCAGATTCCTGCTTCTTTTGTGCTGCCGAGGGCGGTGTGCTGTCCGTAGTTGGTGTGCTCTGCGATGGTTGGGCTACCCGTTGCTCGGTCGAGTCTGGCGTGGTGTGCTCAGAGGCTGGGGCATTGGCTCGTGCATTGCTTTCTCCTGTTTCGCTCATAGCTCTGAAAGCTTCGGCCCATTGCTGGGCCATTTGAAACATATGTGAGAGTGCATCTTCAAATGTTTCCTGATATTCGTCGCGTTTTTCCATAGTTTCCCTCCTTCCATGCATTATACCTCTTTTGTGGTGTGGGATGTGGTTTTCTTGGCGAAGACGAAAAACAACTGATAAACCCCATCAGAAAGGCAACGCACGCAGGTGTGTGCATTGCCTGCATGCTTTTTGTAGCAATCAGGTCAAAAAAGCAAAAAAGATTTGACATGCACTAGAAAACATGGTAACATTTTATCTTGTTGCGCGGTTCGTGTGCCGCGTACATCCAAATAGTGTCTTTTTCGTGGCAGGCCCGTTCTAAGGCGCAATTACACGATGCGACCAGAATTAAGGGCTTGAAGTTTTTTTTTGTCTGTTGAAAAGCATTTTGTTCGACATAATAATGATAAAGGGGCATAACTGATGCCAACTATCAATCAATTGGTTCGGAAGCCACGCAAATCGGTGACGAAGAAAACGAAAGCACCGGCATTGCGGTTTACCTATAACTCACTCAAAGGCAAAATGAAGCGTGGTAAAGGCTCTCCGCAAAAACGGGGGGTGTGTACAAAGGTGAGCACAGTGACGCCCAAGAAGCCGAACTCTGCTCTGCGTAAAATTGCTCGTGTTCGCCTGTCAAATGGTATGGAAGTGACGGCGTATATTCCCGGTGAAGGGCATAATCTGCAGGAACACTCGGTCGTTCTGATACGTGGTGGCCGTGTGAAAGATTTGCCAGGGGTACGCTATCATATTGTGCGTGGTACGCTTGATACTCAGGGGGTCTCTAATCGGAAACAGGGACGCTCAAAGTATGGGACGAAGAAAGCTGCGCAGGCTGCAGCAAGGCGTTAAGAAAGAGGATAGGATATGCCACGGAGAGGAAAAATCACCAAACGTTCGGTTTCGCCAGACCCTCGTTACAATAGTGTGCTTGTCCAGCAGTTTATCAATAAAATTATGGGGCGAGGCAAAAAGAGTCTGGCCGAACGTATTCTCTATCGTGCTATGGATACGGCTGCTCATAAATTAAAACGTGAACCAATGGAGATTTTTGAGCAAGCTATTCGTAATGTTAGCCCTTCAATTGAAGTGAAGCCACGGCGTGTTGGAGGGGCTACCTATCAGGTTCCCGTTGAAGTAAAAAGTGACCGTCGGGTCTCGTTGGCAATACGCTGGATATTGCAGTCTGCCCGTAATCGGAGTGGGCGTCCAATGCATGAGCGTCTTGCAACTGAGTTGGTTGATGCTTATAACAATACCGGTGCGACGATTAAACGCAAAGAAGATGTGCATAAGATGGCTGAATCGAACCGTGCATTTGCTCATTATGGGCGTTTGTGATTAACTTGATAAGAAGGGTAGGGGGGGAGATATGCCACGCCAGACACCAATTGATCGCATTCGTAATATTGGTATTATTGCGCATATTGATGCAGGAAAAACAACGACGACTGAACGTGTTTTGTTTTACACGGGTCGTACCTACAAGCTGGGTGAGGTGCATGAAGGCACTGCAGTGATGGACTGGATGCCGCAAGAGCAGGAACGTGGTATTACTATTACGTCTGCAGCAACCACGGCAACATGGAATGATCATCGGGTGAATATTATTGATACTCCTGGTCACGTGGATTTTACGGTTGAAGTTGAGCGTTCATTGCGGGTCCTTGATGGGGGAGTTGTTGTTTTTGATGCGGTGGCTGGTGTGGAGCCGCAGTCAGAAACGGTATGGCGTCAGGCCGACAAATATCTCGTGCCGCGCATTTGTTTTGTGAATAAAATGGACCGGGTCGGGGCAAACTTTGAACGCACAGTGGCAATGATTAAAGATCGCCTGGGAGCCAGGCCCGTATCTATTCAGTTGCCGGTGGGTATCGAGGATAGCTTTCAGGGTGTTGTTGACCTGGTTGAAGGGAATGCGGCGGTTTTTCTTGACGATCTTGGGCGTGAACGGCAAATTATAGATGTCCCGGCCGACATGATGGATCAATATGAAAAAGCTCGTTATGAGATGATTGAAGCGATTGTTGAAACTGATGATGAGTTGATGTTGCTCTATCTTGAAGGCGAAGAGTTTGGTATTGAAGAATTGAAGCGTGGTCTGCGCAAAGCAACGATTGATGGCAAGCTTGTGCCGGTGTTGTGTGGTTCTGCACTCAAGAATAAAGGTGTGCAGAAGTTGCTTGATGCAGTGGTTGATTATCTTCCTTCACCAGCCGAACGTCCGCCAATACGTGGGACGAAACCTGGAGAAGATATCGAAGATGAAGATGTAGAACCACTCTATGGCTATCCAGATGACGATGCACCGTTTACCGGTCTTGTTTTCAAAGTGGTTGCTGACCCATATGTTGGGAAGCTGGCATATTTCCGTGTCTATTCCGGGAAAATTGAAACGGGAAGTTACGTATTGAACCCCGTGCAGAACCAGCGAGAACGAGTGGGGCGTCTATTGCAGATGCACGCGAACCATCGAGAAGATATTAAAGAAGCCTATGCTGGTGATATTGCGGCGATGGTCGGTCCCAAACAAAGCTCAACCGGGGATACATTGTGTGATCCGGGTAACCCGATTGTTCTGGAGAAGATTCGCTTCCCAGAGCCAGTTATTGAGCTGGCTATTGAGCCAAAGACGAAGGCCGACCAGGATAAACTCAGTATGGCACTGGCACGTTTGAGTGATGAAGATCCGACGTTTCGGGTGTATACCGATTCTGAAACAGGCCAGACGATTATTAAAGGTATGGGGGAGTTGCATCTGGAAGTGCTCGCTGATCGCATGCGACGCGAATATAAGGTCGAGGCGAATCAGGGCAAGCCCCAGGTGTCGTATCGTGAAACAATCTCCCAGCACGTTGATATTGAAGGTCGCTTTGTTCGTCAGTCTGGTGGTAAAGGTCAGTATGGTCATGTCAAGGTCAAACTGGAGCCACTCACGCAAGGAACAGGCTTCGAGTTTGTGAATGCCATCGTTGGTGGGGTTATTCCCAAAGAATATATTCCGGCGGTTGAGCAAGGTATGCAGGAAGCGATGCAAACAGGAGTGATTGCTGGCTATCCGGTGGTGGATGTCAAAGCAACCCTGTATGATGGCTCTTTCCATGAAGTTGACTCGTCGGAGATGGCGTTCAAAATTGCCGCCTCAATGGCATTGAAAGATGGGGTACGCAAAGGGCGTCCGCAGTTGTTGGAGCCTATTATGAAGGTTGAAGTGGTAACACCAGAGGACTTTCTTGGGACAGTGCTTGGTGATTTGAACTCACGTCGTGGTCGCGTGGAGGGGATGGAAGTACGGGCAAATACCCAGATTGTCTATGCCTTCGTGCCGCTTGCAACAATGTTTGGGTATACGACAGACCTTCGTTCAGCAACGCAGGGACGTGCGACTTCTTCAATGGAGTTTCATCATTATGAGGCGTTGCCGGACCATCTGGCACAAGAGATTATCGCCCGACGACAAGGGTGACAATTCGCAGTCCTGGAAGGTGGTTTGATACAGAATGCGTGAGACAAACGCATGGAATTTTCAAGTACTTACGCCACCATGCTGGGATGATTATGAATTGATTGACTCGGGAAACGGAAAGAAATTTGAGCGGTTTGGAGCCTATCGGTTAGTTCGGCCAGAAACCCAGGCTATCTGGGAACCAGCATTGTCCTGGCAAGAGTGGAAACAGGCTGATGCGTTTTTTGAGCCTGGAGGTGTTGATGAAGGTCCGGGAAAATGGACACAACGTCACGCCCTTCCTGAACAATGGCTTTTGTCTTTTGGGGAACTGGCATTCTGGGCGCGATTAACGTCTTTCCGTCATACGGGGGTGTTTCCAGAACATGCGGCTCATTGGTTGTGGATGCGTCAACAACTCCAACCGTTTGATTGGCAGCCAAATGTTTTGACATTGTTTGGATATACGGGAATTGCAAGCCTTGTTGCGGCTGAAGTTGGTGCGCGAGTTTGTCATGTTGATGCGTCACGCCCCGCGATGCGTTGGGCGCGAGAGAATCAAGAAGCTTCACAACTGACGAATGCGTCTGTACGTTGGATTGTTGAGGATGTGCGCAAGTTTGTGGAGCGGGAAGTTCGTCGTGGTTCTCGGTATGAAATGATAGTGATGGATCCGCCGGTCTTTGGGCGTGGGCCTAAAGGCCAGGTATGGCGGCTACAGGAGGGGTTGCACAAACTGGTTATGGACTGTGCGCGGCTCTTGAGCGAGCAGGCGGTTGGAGTGCTAATCAGTGCCTATGCAACGACTTTCTCCGCGATAACGTTGTACAACGTGCTTATGGATGCAGTAGGTTCGCTTTCGGGTGAGGTTACGGCTGGTGAACTGGTGTTGCGTGATACTATTGCATCACGTCCGTTGTCTACTGCGCTCTATGCATGCTGGTCAAGAGGGTTCGAGCATTGAGAAGTGAGAGCATCGTAGTCTCCTTCCGGTAATAGGGAGTAATTTATGGCGAAGCAGAAGGTGCGTATTCGCCTCAAAGCTTACGATCACAAGATTCTTGATCAATCTGCACAGCAGATAGTTGAAGCGGCTGAACGGACCGGCGCACTGGTTGCAGGCCCTGTTCCGTTGCCAACTCGGATTGAGCGATTTAGTGTTATTCGCTCCGGCTTTATTGATAAAGATTCGCAGGAGCAGTTTGAGGTGCGGACGCATAAACGTTTGATTGACGTGATTGATCCAAGCCAGCAAACGATTAACGCATTAATGAAGCTCAATCTTCCGGCCGGTGTAGATATTGAGATTAAATTGTAGCTGATAGCAGACGATCTGGATACTCTTGTTGGTATGTGGGCAGGGTGCCAACCAGATAATGAAGTTGGGTATAAAGGTGTGCGATGATAAAGGGTTTACTCGCTCGAAAAGTAGGAATGACGCAGGTCTTTGGTCCCACAGGTGAAGTTGTCCCGGTGACGGTGATAAAGGCCGGACCATGCCTGGTGACACAGATTCGCACGATGGACCGCGATGGATATGAAGCGATCCAGATAGGCTTTGAGGAAGTGGCCGAACGCAAGTTGACACTGCCAGAAAAAGGGCATCTTGCACCGGCGTATAGTACTTTGTATGAACGAGGTGTTTCCCCATCACAAGAGGGTGTTTTGGGCCAGATTGGGAAGCGGGTTAAATATCTTCAGGAGTTTCCGGCTGAACCGATAACCGAGTATCAGGTTGGTGATGTGATAGATGTCGGTATGTTCCAATCTGGACAGCATGTTGATGTGGTTGGGAAATCAAAGGGTCGTGGTTTTGCTGGTGTGGTGAAACGGCATGGGTTTCGTGGTGGGCCACGAACCCACGGTCAGAGTGACCGTTTGCGTGCGCCTGGTTCGATTGGTGGGGGAACCGCACCGAGCAGAGTGTGGAAAGGTCAGCGTATGGCTGGTCGAATGGGCGGGAAACATGTCACGGTGCAGAATCTTGAGGTGGTTGAGGTTATTCCTGAAAAGCATTTGTTATTGGTTCGAGGAAATGTGCCAGGTCCGCGCAATGTTTTGCTTCAGGTGAAGCATGCGGTCAAAAAAAAGTAAGCGGTTGATAACCGACTGTGCTATGTGAGGGGTAGAAATGCAAGCAGAGCTGTACAATCAACAGGGTACGCACATTGGGACCATTGATGTCAGTGATTACCTTTTTGGTATCGAGCCAAATCAGGCCATCATGCACCAGGCAGTCGTTCGCCAGCATGCGAATGCACGTCAGGGAACGCATAACACGCGTGGGCGCAGTGATGTGCGCGGGAGTACGCGCAAACTGTACCGTCAGAAAGGAACAGGTCGGGCACGCCAGGGGTCTATTCGTGCCCCGCATCGTCGAGGTGGTGGTGTTGCGCATGGGCCGCATCCACGGTCGTATGAAAAGAAGATGTTGCGCAAGATGCGCCGGCTGGCAGTACGTTCGGCTCTCTCTGCACAGTACGCGCAGATACGGTTTGTTGATCGCCTCGAGATGGAGCGACCACGAACAA
>CAYFVX010000120.1:0-8760 GCA_964346425.1 uncultured Chloroflexaceae bacterium
GGGGTTGGGGAGAAGGTGAAAGCGCGGTGGAATACCCGTTACGTTGACGCCTATGGGTTTGCAACCCCCAATCCCCCGCTTTGCAAAGCGGCAAACCGCTTCGCTTCATGCGCATGGGCGGTTGCCCCGCAAGCTCCCCATGCGCTTTGCATAGTACTCAACTCCATCACTCAGGCATTTCTGCCAGTGTCAGGTTTTCCGTTAGCTCTTCGCCCTCACGCAGCAGGGTGAGTTCTATTTCATCACCGGGCGATGCCTCAGCGAGAAATTGCTCAAGCTCTTCAAACGAGTCTATTGGCTCGCCATCTATCGCGGTGATAATATCACCGCCTATCAGGATACGTTCGCCATCAACCAGGATATTTTTGTAACTTCCGCTCAGGCCAGCCTCATCGGCCGGGCTATCCTGTGCAACCTGCGAAACCAGCACACCTTCCTGGGAGCGGGGCAGGTCCATTTCTTCGGCAATGGACGGGGTAAGCGTGCGGCCTTCAATTCCCATCCAGACTTCATCAACCGGTGCAGGCGTTGCGACCGTCTCCGAGTTTGCCTGGCTTGATGGGCGCTCTCCGAGCGTCACATCTATCTTTTGCTCTTCGCCATCCCGCAGGATAGTCAGGGTAACCGTATCGCCCACCCGCGTATAGCGTGCGAGATAGGCAACAATATCATCAAAACCTTCAACCGGGCGACCATCAAACGCAATGATTACATCTCCTCCCACGCGTCGCTGCTGCCCATCAATAGTTATCTGACGGTCACTCCCTTGTAAGCCAGCATTGTCGCTTGGCCCATCGTTGATAACCTCAATGACCAGGGCCCCACGCTGGTTCCGCTCCAGTCCCATTTCCTCTGCCATGTCGGGGGTCAGCGTTGTTCCGCTCACACCCAGCCAGGGGTGTTCATAGGTGCCTTCTTCAATCAAGACAGGCACAACCTGCAAAACAATCGCCGAGGGAATAGAGAAGCCAATGCCAGCGGACGCTCGCACGGGTGAGCGAATAGCCGAGGTGACGCCTATCAAGTATCCCTGATCGTCCACCAGGACACCACCGGAGTTTCCAGGGTTTATCGAAGCATCTGACTGAATGACATCCGGGATAGAGTAGTACGCATCCATTTCTGCGGAAAAGACAGGGAGCGAGCGGCCCAGCGCACTGATAAATCCCACTGTCATGGTACCTTCCAGACCAAAAGGATTGCCTATCGCAATCGCCATCTGCCCTACCTGCAACTCATTTGAATCGTGAACCTGAACTGGTTTGAGCATATCGGCCGCCACATCTACCTTGACAACTGCCAGATCGCTATCCGGGTCCTCACCCACCAGTTCAGCTTCAACGGTTGTACCATCATGAAACGTGACCAGTATGCGGTCTACTTCATTGACCACGTGGCTATT
Source organism: uncultured Chloroflexaceae bacterium (assembly GCA_964346425.1). GTDB lineage: Bacteria > Chloroflexota > Chloroflexia > Chloroflexales > Chloroflexaceae > JAAUSY01. The sequence continues at coordinate 1,403 of CAYFVX010000120.1, forward strand.
CGTGACGATATGTCCATCCTCATCCCAGACAAAGCCGGAGCCATTGCCATAGCTATAAAATTCTTCTCCGTCTGGTTGCTCAGGGTCCATGAAAGGAAAGTCGTGAAAATCCCCCATACTTTCTTTGCGGGTGACCTGAATATTGACCACCGAGGGATTAACTTCAAGGTAGATATCTTCAAGCGTGCTTTGCAAGTCTGCAAGCATTTGCTCAGCTTCGGCGGGCGATATCATCGGACTGGTTGCTGATTCGTCCGTTGGGTCGGTCTTTGGTTCGGCCACTGGCATTGTTGCTTCTTCAGACACAACGGGTGTCTGCGGAGTGCCCTCAGCAGCAACCGGTGTGTCGGACTCAACAGGCTCTTGCGTGGCAGTCGGTGCTTCTGTGGGTGCTACCTCGACAGTCATTGCCGAAACAGGCTCTGTCGCCTGCGGAACAGGGGTCGGTGTGTTTTTGATAACGTTGAATTGCTGATTCTGACCGGCACAGCCTGTGAGTGCCAGGAGCAAGATTGTTACTACTACCCATTTCAAGCCATATTTTTGTCGCATAAACTTTAACCTTCCTGGTTGAGATGCTATCACCCTCCGATTATTTTAAAATACACTATGGACCTGTGTCCACTGGATGTTCCTTCAAACACCAGCGACCACAATCCCGGCGGGAATTCACTGGTATCAATGGGAATCCCGCGTGCTTGACCGCTTTCACCAATACTAAAGGTTTCTTTTGTGCCTACAACACTATCATCAGGAGCCGTCAACCAGAATCCAATACGTTCATTCGATTCAAAGCCAAAAATATCTATCGAAAGTTGCTCGCCGCGCGTCACGCATGTTCCTGGCAAAATGATAGCATTGACCGGTTCAGGTATACCGGCACATGGATCGGACAAGCTGAAGGACTTTTCATTCCCCGTGCTGATTGGTGTAGCTGGAGAGGCATTGTCCCGTGCCAATGCTTCAGTGCCCAGCAAACCAAGCTGCACATGGTAGGGAGGTGATTGCTGCTGGTGCAATTCAAATCGCGCTCGTTCAAACAATTGCACCGGATATTCAATCCCATTGGCTATATAAGTAATGATTGGCGACAATGGCTTACCAAACAGCGCAATATTTTCTGCCAGACTGAAGCCAGGCTGTCCATCAGTTTCCAGTCCATATGCCCTGAACCGCTGCAAAAATTCGCCGCAAACATTCCAACCTGTATCAAAGTGGACACACGCATCCCGCGGCTGTTGCGGGGAAGAAAAATTAACTCCTGCGGCCCTGGCTATTTCCACTTCGTTTGCCCCCAGTCTGCCCAACAAGACATCGTAGGGTGGGGGATTTTCCGGGTGAAGCTCCAGCCGATTGCGTTCAAACCATTGAACCTGATAGGAACCACCCTCAATGATTTCTACCCGTTGGGGTGTAATGGGATAACCAAACACCGGCAATCCACCCTGCGCTTCCCAAAACTGGCGAATGCGCCCGGAGATGCAGTAGCCAGTTTCTGGAAAACATTGTTCTTCTGTTTGAGCGGATGTATGCTGAGCAGAGCCTGGTAACAGCAGCAAGCTGATCAGGACAAATACGAAGATGAGTTGTCGCCTATGGACAAAAGACATGGATATCTCCTTCTTTCCCTGAAATGGTTAAAGGACCGCTCCGATTGTGATGGGGTATAACAGTTTTTCGGGCCGTCCGAAAAACCGTTACACTCCACGAGAATGAGGAGTGTGAAGGAATCTGGTTCCCTCACACTCCTCCTGGTGACACTCATTGGGGGGTTGCAACCCCCAACCCCCCGCTTTGCAAAGCGGTAAACCGCTTAACTTCCGTATTTTCGCGCAAATAGGCGACCGCTTGCTCGCTGGCAGCGTGCCGCCAACCTGATTGGAGTGGGGTGTGAGGGTTTTTCGACTTCGTCGAAAAACCCTCACACCCCACTCCAAAATGGTATTACACCCCTAATTTGCGCTTCAATTCTTCCAATTCTGCATTGATACCGGATTCTTCTTCCAGTTTGCGGAACTGGTTTTCGAGCGTATCGCTTTCCAGGTCTGCCATTGCCTCGGCTTTTGCCAGACGGTCATCTATGCGGCTTTCAAGCATGTCCAGTTTGTCCATTGCGGTCACCCGGCTAATGCCACGGGTCGTTGTCTGGATAGCTTCCTGGGTCTGCGCCCGGTTCTTTTTGGCAATAATCAAGTCCCGTTTGGCTTTTGTTTCCGCAATCCGCGTTTCCAGGTTGGCGAGAGCTTCTTGCAACATGTCTACTTGCTCAGACTGCGCCTGATATTGCTGTTGATACTGCTGAAACAGTTTTTCTGCCTGCATTTTGCGCTGCAGCGCGGCTTTTGCCAGGTCTTCTTTGGCAGCCCGCAGTGCGGACTCTGCTTTGCCCTGCCAGTTTTCCATCTCAGTCTGGTATTGGATTTTGCGTTGTTGCAGCCGGGTCTCGTCTGCCATCGCTGAGGCTACTTCTGTTTTGGTGGCATAGTACTGGTCGTTGAGCTGGCGCAGATATTCGTTCGCCATTTTTTCCGGGTCTTCGGCCTTGTCCAACATATCGTTGATATTGGCACTCAAGACATCTTTGATGCGTCCGAGAAATGACATGAGTATACTTCTCCTCTCTGTCTACAAGCCCATCTTTCGCTTCAGTTCTTGCAATTCCGTATCAACGGCGGTGTCCGATTCCAGTTGCTGAAACGCTGCTTCCAACGAACCAGCGTTCAGTTCGGCCATTGCTTCCACTTCTGCCAACTGCCGGTCTACATTATCTTCCAACTGGTCAAACTTATCAAGCGCAGAAGCCTGTCCGACACGCTTTGCTGCGGATTGAATAGCCTGCATCGTTTGCATCCGATTTTTCTTGGCAACAATCAGGTCCCGCCGTGCCTGCGTTTCCGAGATACGCGCTTCGAGGATAGCCAGCGCATCTTCCAGGTCATCCACATAGGCATCCTGGGTTGTGAATTGTTCGTCATATTGCTCTGCCAGTTTTCGCGCATGGAGTTTGCGCTGTAATGCCTGTTTTGCCAGGTCTTCTTTGCCTTCACGCAGGGCATTTTCTGCATGGCGATTCCATTGTTCGACTTCGCTGCGAGCCGCCAGCATTTTTTGCTGGAGCCTGGTTTCGTCCGCCATAGCTTCAGCAAGTTGCGTTTTGGCTTCATACACCTGGTCGTTGAGTTGACGCAGATACTCACGGGCCATTTTTTCCGGGTCTTCGGCCTTGTCCAGCGCATCATTGATATTTGCACTGATCAAGTCTTTGACCCTTTCCAGGAACGACATCTCCAGTTTCTCCTTTCAAACACGTCAGTGTGTCTTACATGTCCATTTTGCGCTTGAGTTCTTCCAGTTCGGAATCCACGCCAGAGGTCATCTCCAAGTCGCGGAACTGGTTTTCCAGTGAACCGGCTTCAAGTTCGGCGGCCGCTTCAGCTTTTGCCAGGCGATCATCCACTTTGTCTTCCAGTCGGTCGAGTTTGTCCATTGATGACATTTTGCCTATTCCGCTGACGGTAGATTGGATTGTTTCCTGGGTTCTTGTGCGGTTTTTCTTGGCAATGATCAGGTCTCTTCTGGCTTTGGTTTCACCAATCCGGGTTTCCAGGTTTGCCAGTGCGTCTTGCAATGAGCTGACCTGTTCCGATTGTGCCTGGTATTGCTGTTCATACTGGGTAGCAACGCGCTGTGCCTGTGCTTTGCGCTGCAAGGCTTTTTTCGCCAGGTCTTCTTTGCTAGAACGCAGGGCTTGCTCGGCCATTGCTTGATATTTTTCGACTTCGCTCTGCGCTTCGACCATTTTTTGCTGCAGGCGGTTTTCATCTGCCATCGCCTGTGCGACCTGCGTTTTGGCTTCGTAAAACTGGTCATTGAGCTGGCGCAGATATTCGTTTGCCATTTTTTCCGGATCTTCTGCTTTGTCCAGTGCGTCATTGACATTGGCACTGAAGAAGTCTTTGATACGACCAAAAAAGGACATTGCTGTTTCCTCCTTATAACAGACGTTGTTGAGCGTGTACTGGTGGTATGGATTTGTGTGTCGGGCTTTGCAGGTGCTTCTTAGAGCATTATACCCTGTTTTCTGCCCCCGTTATCATTCTAGCATAGGAAATGCAGGATTGCACAGTGGTGTTCGGGGTTCGGGGTCTCAATGGGTATCACCTGTGGGAGTGTGAGGGAACCAGGTTCCCTCACACTCCCCTTTAGCGTGGGGTGTTTGCGTTTTTCGACGAAGTCGAAAAACGCAAACACCCCACCAGAATGGGTTGGCACGCCCTTGCGTGCGTTTTTCGCCCTGCGAAAGCAAAGCCCACCGCAGGTGACACCCATTGGGGTATACATCCTATGGTTACTTGAGCGAACTTGAAGCAGGTAATACCAGTGACGAGTGATGAGTGATGAGTGATGAGTGTCTGCAATGCGCTCGAACGCACCTGTTTTCACAACTGTTCACCCGAACATGGTACAAAAAATCCCCCTCTGTCCATCTGGTTCTTGATATTGCCGACTACTTTGATATTACCACAGATCAGCTTTTGCGTGATGAACTGGAAAGAGAACAGAGAGAACACGAGTAAGGATAATGCTATGTCGCTTATTTTTGTAGACCGCTCTCCAACAGACCGTGAAGTGGAGCAGATAGACACCAAAACCGCCTTTACCATCAGAGAGCCTAAAACGGCTCTGGCGGCCTGATGCGCCACAGCATAGGAGCCAGCCAGAAGTAGAGGCTATTCCAGACGACAAAGCCGCCCATCGCCAGCACGACTATGCGTCCCACACGCCCATACCGCCACAGCAGACGAAATGCCAGTGCTGCCGCCACTGCCATCACCCACGCCGAGAACATCATCCAGCGTGTGCTCTGCGTGGAGAGCGTAATGAAGGGCAGGATGGCAAAAATGGAACTTACCGCAACGCTGCATACCATCAGCATGAAGAGAGCCAGTGGGCCACGTTGCCCATGTTCGTCTTTCCCTGGCAACGTCCGCTCCCCAAACCCCGATTCTCCGTGGTAGGGGTTTGCCGGCGGCAACCCCCTCTGCCCTCCGCCCCCCCACGTTTGCGTTCCTCGACCACGGGCCACTACCCAGACGCGCCAGATGCCTACGGGGATGAGCAGCAGCGGAAAGAAGCCGAAATGCTCAATGAAGCCAGCATTCCACAGCACATTCCAGAGGTGTTCGCGGCTGACAGGCGCACGATCGGCCAGTTCAGTCAACCCGCCCTGCGAGACCTCGCTGAACTGGTAGATGAAAAGCGGAATATACGCCGTATAGAAGAAGAGCAGCGAGACCACCGAAGCTCCCATATACGCCAGCGTGAGCGGCAGGCGCAACTGCTGTGCCCATTGATTGCCGCGCCACGCCGCCAGCCAGATGATCGCCAGCAGCAACCCACCCATCAGCACCACGTTGATGAGAAAGCCAAAATGCCCCAGGAAGACCCCACTGATAATCACACCCAGGATAAGCGCGGCGGACCGCCAGTGCGAGAAGTGGAGCCAGGAAAAAGGCGCGTGCAGCCTGCGGCCCTCGCCCGTTGCAAACACCATCAGGCCCGTTATCAGCACCAACGAGGCACACTGCGTATAGATATGCGTAGCGAATGACCACCACGTCAACATGATGCCAGCCGCGGTGAAAACATACAGTGCAGCCGCCAGGATGCCGATTGTTTCAATGGGGAGCATAGGGGGAGCGGAGGAACGCTCCCCTATACGCGCGAACGTCACGGTTTTTTCCCCTGACATAGCCCTCACCCCAGACTCCGCGCCCCTGCCGTAGGGGTTTGCCGACGGCAAACCCCTACGCACCTTCTCCCCCAGGACTCTGTTGGTAAACTCCATCTCTTGTCCGGACCTTTGCGCTCTTTGCGCCTTTGCGGTGAAACCTGCCCGGACGTTACCAACAGAGTCTTTGGGAGATATCCCCCCCAACCCACGCCCCACGATAATGTATATCAAGATTGCGCTCAAGCCATCCAGCAGTGTCGCGACAAATTGCAGCACCAGCCGCAGGTTTATGTCGAGCAATACCAGCGGGGCCAGCGTCAGGTAGGTGCCGGGTGGGTAGGGGAAGTTGACGCCGCGATTGCGCGAGACGAGGAAGACCTCGCCCAGACCAAAGGTGTCAATGAAACGGTTGGCGTGGAAGCCTATATCCCCCCACATGGAGAGCGGAAAGAGGCGTCCGCCGAGCCGTATGCCAAACGCGATAGCTGCAATGCTCAGCAGCCAGCCGAGCGCGTGCTGGCCGAGTGGTATATCCAGCCGATGCATGAGTGGTGGCAGCAGCGGACGCAAGAGCAGGAGCAATACGAACGCACAGGCAGCAGCGATGGCGGCTGGTTGTGCTCCATAGCCCCAACGCGGCGGGTCCAGAACGGCAGCCAGCAGAATAAGCAACGCGGCACCGGAGGTAAACCAGCGGATCCAGCGCAGGTGGGTGGTGCCAAACGCCCGCACAAGCAGCGACCAGCAGAGCACCACGACCAGCAACCAGGAGAACACCGCACCCCAGGCTGGCTGCACCAGTGAAGGCGAGTCGGTCGAAAAGACGGTGATGCGATCAAGCGGGGTGCCCAGGTTGCGCGGGTCATCGGGCGGCGTGAAGGTGGCGGTATGGATCGTCAGTTCGAGCATCCCGTGCTGCATATGGTGCGGGGGGATGAGCAGCGTGTAGTTGTTACCGGTTGCATACACCGGCAGCACGGCAAAGCGTTCGTCGTCTATCCAGATTTCAAAGGTTTCTGGCCCCACGTCAGCGACCTGTGCGCTGATGGGGTTGAAAGCGAGCCGCACCAGCAGCGGACGCTGCCCCACGCCCGGCAATCGGATGGTCGCGCCATCGCGGGTCCAGCGATAGGTGCCGTGTTCATCATCTTCCGGCGTATTGAAACCCCAGAGCAACGGCAAATCGCCACCGTAGCCCTCGTGAACCCCGACATCTATGCGGTAGGACAGGGGCAGTTGCACGGCCAGTAGCAAACCGACAAACAGCGCAATGAGCATAGTTGTCAGGACAGAGGGATGCAATGTTGTCTGCCATGCCTGCGCTTCGGCCTGTAACCATGTCCAGATAGTACGCATCATACCTTGTCTGCCTGATTATTTCGCACCCCACTCATACCAAATACGTTTGAATAGTGAGAGAAACCGCCAGGACGCCAAGAACGCCAAGATTCGGGCAAAGAGATGAGAAAAACCTTGTTCTCTCTGTGTCTCCGTGTCTTCGTGGTGAAAGAAACTATTCAGCCGAACATGGTATCAGCACGTAACTGTTCAGAAGTCAGGGAAAGCAACCCTGGGAACGCGGGCATCTTGCCCGCACAATGCAGGCGAGCCGCCTGCGCTCCCA
>CAYFVX010000121.1:0-8753 GCA_964346425.1 uncultured Chloroflexaceae bacterium
CTGTACAGTGGTATCAACACCTGCGGTAGGCGTCCGATGCTTGTCCACGGTCTGCGGTCCCTCGTCTGCGGTCCCCCTTTGAACCTCACTGGTGGGACTACGTTCCGCCACCTCAACCTTGAGTTGCACGCTCCCTTCCTGCGTGAATTTGATGGCATTCGAGAGCAGATTGATAAGCACCTGGCGCAGTTTCATCTGGTCGGCATGGATGGTGCGCGGCACATTGGGAGCAATATCCAGCGCGAGCGCAATGCCTTTCTCCTCGGCTCGCAGCCTGAACATATCACGCACACCAGCCAGCAGGTTGAACAGATCAAAACTGGTGGGTTGCAGCGTGATTTGTCCCACCTCAATGCGTGAAAGGTCCAGCACGTTGTTGATAAGCGTGAGCAAATGCTCGCCGCTGGTGAGGATAATATTGAGGAACTTGTGGTGCTTGACCAGCAATCCTGTGCTCTGTTTCAACCAGGTAATCGTCCCATCCAGTGAGGTGGCAATGACCGACTGTCCAACCATATCGAGCAGATGGGCTTGAAAACGTAACGCCTCCTCTTGCTGTTTGCGCTCGGTGATGTCACGGATGATGGCACACAGCAAAGACCCCTCGTTCAACTCGATAACAAAGGCTTGCTGTTCCGCATGCCAGCGTTTGCCATCCGTATTCTGTACACATTGCTCCATGACGCGGTTCATCCAGGAGCCTTCTCTGGTCGCAGCGAGGTGACGGATATTGGCGCGGTATTCTTCGAGCAGTTGGGCACTCTGATATTCGGGCGGGAGGAGCGAGAAAAGGATATCCGCGGCTGGCTTGCCCACCACCTCACTCCGCTTCAGCCCGGTCAACCGCTCCATGCTGCTGTTCCATTCGATGAACGTTCCCGTTTTATCCGCCAGGACGACGCCGTCGGCGGATTGTTCGACAATGCTGCGGAATTTATATTCACTACAGGGTACTTCAATCGCGGGCATTGCGCAAGAGGGAAATATTGACAGAGTGATTACGGAGCCTGCCCACGTCTTTGCGGTTTTGCACCCTTGCGTGCGGGCTGCTGCTATGCACGGTATTGCCAGAAAACATAACTGCTGCCGAGCAATGCCGTGGCGATACCCAGGTCCATGAAGGCAACGCCATGCAACACGTAGTAATGGTCCTGCGCGAGATGGGAGAGGGTAGCCCCGACTGTTATCATAAGCCCCAGGGCAATGAAGAAGCGTGGACGAAAGAATTGCCAGATTTTTGGTTGTTGCAGAGCTGCTATGCGGTCCAGGTTTTTCTTGCAACTTTTGCGGAAGACAAAGAACGCTTTGAGACCACCCAGCAGCAATGCCAGCCACACCGTTACCCAGGGCAGAAACAGCCCCGGCTTGATGGCTTCCGCCTCGATAATCAGCACTATCCCCTTGCGTAGCAGTACAAAACCGCCGATATGCCAGACAAGTGCCGCCAGCAGCACAAGAGTACGGTGCATACTGGTGAATGAACGCGATGTCTCAATCGTACTACTCATACAGAATACTGTACCACAAAAAACGCTTTCTGGTGGAGGAAGAAACGCACGTACCTGCGTTCCAATGCTCTCTGCTGTGGTTCTTGCAGAGGTACTGGTTGGTAGGGACAGTGTCCCTACCAACCAGCAGATAGCCAGACCTACCTGCTAATGAGCGGCAGATACACCACCCCACCAGAACTGAGGGTTTGCTCCACCTCCATCGCTTCCGCAACCACATCATCAGCTATCTGCTCAACCGTCGTATCTTCCGCATACATCGTCAGCATTGAGGAATCATCGTTAAGCAGAGCCTCGAAACTCTCGCTGCCATAGCGCACATGCCATTCAGGAACACCTCCTGCGCCGGCATAATCAATCTGCGTTGCCAGCACATACTTGTAGGGCGCACACACACTATCACCTGATGTTGTGCGCAGCTTGATCCATTCAACCTGGCTGGAACCAACGGTTCCTATGGCACTGCCCGCGACCTCATAATCGCAGGACGTTTCTGCTGCCAGGCTTGCCGTCGGGCTGACACTCGTCGTAAAGGTGAATTTGACTCCACTTGCCTTCAAGCCGGCAACGTCCGACTGACACTGTTGCTGCAAAGCGGTCTTTATCTGGGCGGCTGTCCTTTTGCCGCTTACCTGTGCTATCGCCTCAAAAGCCCGCTGCATCGCCGTATTATCCAGGAACATGCACCAGTTATTCCAGGAACCCTCCCAGATGCGACCCGGAGATGGCACCATAAACTGCGCAATATCCCCCGCACCTGCCTCGAAGTCCGTCGCATAATCTTCTGCGGTTGCACCGGCTTGATACAGCGTAGGTGCCCAGCGTAGGGCGGTGAATTGCTCGCCGTGGATGAGATCTTCCAGACTGACACTGCCATAGCGCATAGTCCACTGCAAGAAGCCAGCCGGCATCGGGAATGCTGGGGTCGTCACGACATTCTTATGACTGGCGCACGCGCTGTCGTCCGGGTCCTGCAGCGTGAACTTGCTCCAGGAGAAGGTGGTTGGCCCCCACTGGTCTACCTGATCACCCATGTAGACATACTTGCAGGCGACACTCCTGGTGGTCTCCGTCACGCGGCTCGTATAGGTTATCGTATCGCCAGCCACAATGATGGAATCGAAATCGGTACGCAGCCACAGATGGAGGAAGGTCTCTATGCCTTCCGTGGCGTAGTCATCACGCTGTTCTGCCATAAATTCATAGATCGGATCCATCACTGGATCATCCAGGAAGGTATAGGCACTCGTCCACCCGCCTGACCATGCAACCAGCGGTGGCGGGAACATCTGCATCAGAGAACCCATAGAACTGCTCAAACTGCTCACCACCTGCTCGGTGCTCGTCCCCTTTGGATACATGGTGGGATACCATGCCGCATACATTGGACTGGTGATGAGATTATCCGTCGGAGTCGCCCCATACCGCACATGCCACTGCGTCAGGTCGCCCTTCTCTGGTGGCGTCATGACGAGTGCAGCGTAGTCCGCGCAACTATCGCCCTTCGCCACATATTTTTGCCACATAGGATTCTGCGGATTCATCCCATCGTACTGATAGGCACAGGTTATAACCGTGCTGTTGGCAAGCCCGGTAGCCGGGGAAACTTGCGTGGTGAAGGTAATAACCGTGGTCGTCGGATGAAACGTCATTTCTGTGAAGGATGTCTTGTTCGCCTTTGCAAAAGCTGATTGAACACCCTCGGTCGAATAGAAGGGCAGCATAGCAGCCACTTGCTCATAGATAGGCTGCATCGCTGGCTCATTGACAAACGTTGCCCGACTGACCCATGCCTGGCCTTGCGTACTCCAGAGCATCGTGGGTGGAGGCAACACAGAAGCCGTGGTTTCAGCCAGAGCTAACAACCGATTAGCCAGGTCCTGCGCTGTTGTGCTGGCTTCCATCATCATAGGTTTCCATACCGCCAGGTCCATACTGTTTGCCAGATATTCAAAGCCAGTGGTTGCATCCCCATAGCGTATCCTGAAACTCTTTTTGCCGGCAGTTCCTGCAACAGGATACACTTCCATAACCAGGTAGTGAAATGGCTGACACTGCGCACTGCTTGAGGAAGACTCAAATGCAGCCAGGACTGGATAGAGCGTTTGGGGAGCCATCGGGTCGCTTTTTACCAGGCCAGCAAATTGGTAAGCACAATTCACCGGATCAGTCATAGGGAGCGTATAGGTAATAGAACTCGTGCCAAATTCCAGCGCAACAAAATCGGTCCGGTAGCGTAATGTCAGCGCACCCTTGATCCCGTTCGGCGTATAGTCCGGGGCGTATTCGGCTATCGCTTCATAAGCGGGCTGCATCGCTTCGTCTTCGAGGTAAATAGACGCACTCTTCCACGCCCCGATCATTTCCAGATCTGCGAACGGCTTTGGCAACAGGGGAGCAAAAACACCGACCATATTTTTCAGCACCCCGACTACCTCCTCAACCGAGGTATCGGCAGCGGAAAACGTCGGAAACCACGTCAAATCCTCTTTCAGCAAATCATCAAAACTTTGCTCCGTCGTGCCGTAGCGAATATGCCAGTATTCGATATCCCCCAGCTCGAAAAAGTCAGTGATGGCAATGTTTGCCCATGCATCACAGTTCACCTGGGCATACACATCGGTTGGCTCTGCCAGTTCAAACAAATTCCAGTGGAAAGATATGTTGCCCAATTTGGTTGTGCGGCTCGACACATAGGTGTAGGCACAGGTCGCGATGCCATCGGGCGTTTTGTACGTGATAGCATTATTGTTGATGCTGAGAGCCTGGAAATTCGTCGCAAACACCGACTTTGCCATGACTTTCACCCCTTCTGTGGTGTAGTCCGCACTACGCGCATCTGCCAGCGGTTGGAAGAATTGCTCGGTCACAAGTGGGTCGTCCAGAAAGGTTGCCCAATTTACCCATTGCCCATTCCATGTTTCCAGGACTGGTTGGTTTTCTTTGAAGATGTCGAATGTTTCCACGGTAAACATATCAACCAGCGGCAGCGTCGAAAGCCGCGTGATAACCTCTTCATTCAGCGGAGCAAAGACCTCTTCAGCCGTTGTCTTCTCATCCCCACTTGCCAGATAGTAGGCAGTACGCGCTGCAAAGTACCCTTCCGGGAAGAGATCAGGCTTGACCATCACGCGCCAGCCGATGTTCTTTTTCCCTTTGGGAATATAATAAAAAACAGCATCTTCAGGCTGAAGATAGGCAGTCTCTGGTGCAGTCTTTTCGATGAAAATCTGGGTGGCATCCCACCCCAACTGATCAACAAAGAGCGCATCAATACCTGCGGTATTCCAGCGCGTTGCGACGCGTATCATGTCGCTATACACTTCTGTTGGAGTAATACCCTGCGTTACCGAAAGTGTCTGGGTAGCACGAAAGGCAAGCATCTGATCAACACGTTCGTGCCCACTGCCAAAATCCATGTCCGCGAAATCGAAGGTGGTCAGGTTGCCTCCGTCGTAACCGACTTTTAGCGTATTCTGGTGAATGGTTGCCTTTGTGTCGGCTCCATAAACGGCGTGTGTTTGAACCATCCAGATCGTCGCTGCGACAACCAGCGTCGCAGCGACGGCCAGCAACGAGAACAGCGTGCGTTTCTGTGCCATCGAAACAAAATCCCTTTCTTCTAACCAGCCAGTTTCTTTGTACAGCAATCCGAACTGAGAGGAAAATGAGGCCCGGTAGAAGCTCTTCCATGAGCATGAGACAACAAGATTATTTTACACCTGGGCCAGGAATACTGTCTATTGAAAGGAGATTATACGCGGTTTTTTTCCTATTTACAAGAGAACTTCTCCTCATATTGTTCGTTTTGCCAAACACCGCAAAGGTAGTACAATACAAATACAAGAAACATTGGTGTATTGATACAAAACCATCCATACCATATCCCATCTCAAGATGGGATATTCCTCGCTGAGTAATGCGCACCTGCCCAGGACTCCAGCGACGTTGTAGCCAGAAACTCTACCTGAAAAACCTTTCGCAGTATGGGCGCAAATGACTCTTCGCAAAAAAACCATAGCTGTTCTCATCTTCGCAATCGTCATGCTCATGCTGGTGGTGTATAGCATCATGTCGCTCCTTTTGCTCAACAGTATGCGCAACCTGGAGGAGCAACATATGCATGAGAATGTCGAGCGATTTGTTGATGCGCTCGCCAGCGAGCGAACCGAATTGGAAAGAACGGTGGGCGATTGGGCTGCCTGGGATGAAACGTATGCGTTTATTGAAGACCGTAACGAAACCTTTGTCACTGAAAACCTTGATAAGTCCACCCTCGTGCAACTCAGCCTCAACCTGATGATCTTTGTCAATAACCAGGATAATATTACTTTTGCAAATGCGGTAGATCTCAAAAGCGAACAGGCTATTGCGGTTCCGCAGGCAGTGTTTGACTACGTAGAAACAGATGATACGTTGCTCCACCACAGCGAAAATTGTCAGAGCACTTCTGGTATCGTCATGATTGATAACTCCCCCTACCTGATAGCTGCCCATCCTATCGTGACGAGTTATTGCGAGGGGCCGCAACGTGGCACGTTGATCATAGCACGCCAGCTCAGTCAAGCAGTCATTAATGGTTTGAACGACCGAACCTATTTGCATACCACCATCCTGGACGACAGTGAAATAGACCTGCTTGCCGATACGCAACGGGCCAGCAACCTGCTCTCGGCAGATGACCCCATTGTGGTGCAAGCTCTCAGCGATCATGCCATTGTCGGCTATACCATGCTGCAAGATATGCATGGGCACCCCATTTTGATGGCACGAGTATCCGATCAGCGTGACTTTTATTTGCAGGGCAAAATGACCCTCTATTCGCTGATGGTTGCACTGGTTATCACCGGTATAGTGTTTGGCTTTCTTATTATGCTGTTCCTGGAAAACGTGCTGCTGCGCCGGCTGGCGCAGCTCAGCACCAGTGTCAATGCTATCGGCACCTCGGGCAATATCTCCAGACGGGTTACCGTGCATGGTTCAGATGAACTGAGTAGCCTGGCATGCAACATGAACCGTATGCTCGAAACATTGGAACAGGCGCAACACAGTCGCCAGCAAAGCGAAGCTCGTTATCGTGCAGTGGTTGAGCAAGCCGCCGAAGGTATCTTCTTGCTCAATACCGAAACTAACCAGATAATCGAAACCAATGTCGCCTTCCAAAAATTGCTTGGGTATACGGCTGAGGAACTAACCAGACTTGACATAACAGAAATTGTTGCCCATCCTGCCAGCAGTGTGCGCGGACACCTCCAACAGGTCGTGATGCTCGATCAGCGATTTCGCGGTGAGCGTCAGTATCGCCATCGAGATGGTTTTCCCATTGATGTAGAGGTAAGCTCCGTGCTTCTTTCAAAGGATGAACAGCCGATAATCTGTGCCGTTGTGCGTGATGTTACCGAGCGCAAGCAGCACGAACGGGAATTGCAGGCGGTAGCGACCGTTGCCTCTGCACTGCGTGATGTTCCAACCCGCAGTCGCATGATCGAGGTTATTGTAGACCAGACGATTTCCTTGTTGCAGGTTGAGGATGTGGCTATTGTCATGATGGTACCGGGTGGCAAAGGAATGATCGTTGAACTGGCACGCGGCCACTGGGAATCTCTGACCGGACGACGGTTTCAACGGTCTGAAATGGTCGAAACAAGCACCGCCGGCTTTGTTCCACTGTTGCTCGTTCCGCCAGCCATCGCCGGCACACCACTCATCGCCAATGGTCGCACAATTGGCGTCCTCTGTGTCTATCGGCAGTCTCGCCTGACGGACACCGAACTGCGTATCCTGACCGCCATTAGTGATATTGCGGCAACTGCCATCCATCGAGCCTCCCTCTATGAGCAAACAGAATATCATTTGCATGAGTTGACGGCACTTCATGCTATAGACATGGCGGTCAGCGCAACGCTTGACCTCTCGTCCATGTTCAATATTTTTCTGGACCAGATCATTGCCCATCTGCCCGTGGATGGAATTGCCCTCTTGCTCTACCGTCGCCATCTGCAAACGCTTACCTATGCTACGGGACGTGGAGATGATGGCATTGCGCTGCAAAATATCTCCTATCGTCTGGGAGAAGGGCAGGCCGGTCGGGCAGCAATCGAGCGACAGATTGTCGGTCTGCAACGAAGCGATGATGGCACATGGTATACCGAGCCAGATTATGCACTCTATTCCAGGCTCAGCAAGCCCTTTCCTGCCACCTATGCCGTCCCGCTTATTGCCCGCGGCGAAGTCAAGGGGGTATTGCAAATGTTTCATCGCAATCAGTTCACGACGGATCCGGAATGGCCCAGCTTTCTGGAAGCTCTGGCGGCGCACGCGGCAATTGCCATTGACAATGTCCAGTTGTTGCAAGACCTGCAACGCTCCCGCGATGATCTGACGATTGCCTATGACGCCACGCTCGAAGGCTGGGCGCGTGCGCTCGATTTGCGAGACCGTGAGACCGAAGGACACTCGCAACGGGTGACTGCGATGACCGTTTGTCTTGCCCATGCTATGGGTATCAGCGATGCCGAAATGGTGCATGTACGGCGTGGTGCCTTGCTGCACGACATTGGCAAAATTGGTATCCCTGACGCTATTTTGCTCAAGCCCGGCCCCCTGACTGATGAGGAGCGGGCAGTTATGTGTCAACATCCTTACTATGCCTATACCATGCTGGCACCGATTGCCTACCTGCGCCCTGCACTAGATATTCCCTATTGCCACCACGAAAAATGGGATGGTAGCGGCTATCCACGCGGTTTGAAAGGCGAAGAAATACCGCTGGCAGCGCGTATCTTTGCCGTCGTGGATGTCTGGGATGCTTTGCGATCCGACCGTCCCTACCGCAACGCATGGCCCGAAGAAGAGGTGGTATCATACATAGAAGACCAGGCCGGACATCACTTTGACCCGCAGGTCGTGGACGTGTTTCTACGATTGTATCGTGAGAACATGCACCAGAATGGATGTCTGGAAATCACGAAGTATTCAACAAGGAGATATGCATGAAACGGTTTTTTCTGCTCCTGGTAGTCCTGCTTTTGCTTGCCAGCAGCCTGTTTGCTGCGTGTGGAGCTACGACTAACACAACCGAAAACAACGAACAATCGGCTGCAAACGAGGAGCAAACAGGAGATTCTTCGACAGAACAACAACAACAATCAACGCTTTCCGAACAAACCACCCCAACGACCTCCTCGACCGCTGCGCAGGACGAGGAAGACTCACCGACTATTGCCAGAACAAAGAAAGACAAAC
>CAYFVX010000122.1:0-8727 GCA_964346425.1 uncultured Chloroflexaceae bacterium
AAGCACTGCGCAAAGGAGCAGAAAGCTACCTCATCACGAGCGAATTGCAGAGCCAGCAACTGCTGCGTACCATGCGCATTGTCATCAAACGCCACCAGAGCTATACCAGCCTGGAAACATACACGCGGCGTATCCAGGAGAGCCATGCCCGCCTCTACAACATCATTGGCAAAAGCGGCGACGGCATCATTATTGTAGACAAGCAGGGCAAAATCATCTTTGTCAACCCTGCCGCTTCCAGCCTGCTGGAACGCCCTGCTGAAGATATTCTGGGCGAAGAATTTGGCTTCCCGCTCGTCAGTGGAGAACGAACCGAGCTGGACATTATCCAGGGCAATAATAAGATACAAGTCGTCGAAATGTGTGTGGAAGCTATCGTCTGGGAGGACCAGATAGCCTACCTTTCAACCATCCGTAACATCACCGAACGCAAGCGCACCGAACATGCTCTGCAAGAAAGCGAACAACGCTATCGCCGCTTATTGCGCTCTGTCACCGACTATATTTATACCGTCACCATCGAAAACAACCGTCCGATGGAAACTATCCATAGCCCCAATTGCGTGGCGGTCACCGGCTACGCGGTCGAGGAATACCACAACGACACTAACCTCTGGTACCGCATGGTCTATGAAGAAGATCGCCCGGCCGTCACTCAGCATGCTTCATGGATACTTGCCGGCAAACATATCGAACCGCTGGAACACCGCATTGTCCACAAAGATGGCTCTATCCGCTGGGTCAAGAATACCTACGTTCCACGCTATGACGAGGATGGCAATCTGGTCGCCTATGACGGCTTGATAACTGACATCACTGAACGTCGCATGGCAGAAGAAGAGGTGCACAAACTGAACGCTCAGCTTGAACAACGCGTCATTGAGCGTACCGCCCAGCTTGCACAAACCAACAAAGAACTCGAAAACGAAATCAAAGAGCGGAAACGTATCGAGCAAGAGCTGCGCAAGCTCTCGCGTGCCGTCGAGCAAAGCCCGGCCTCCATCGTCATCACTGACCTCAAGGGCAACATCGAATACATCAACAAAAAATTCACCCAGGTTACCGGCTATACCCTGGAAGAAGCACTGGGCAAAAATCCGCGCATCCTCAAGTCGGGAACCTTCCCTGCCGAGGTTTACCAGGAACTGTGGCAAACCATTTCCGCCGGACACGAATGGCATGGCGAATTTCACAACCGCAAAAAATCTGGCGAACTCTTCTGGGAATTCGCCTCCATTTCGCCAATTTTCGATGCGCAAGGTGAAATCACCCATTTCCTCGCGGTAAAAGAAGATATTACCAGCCGCAAGCACGCTGAAGAAGAGGTGCAACAGGCACGGCGCATCGCCGAAGAAGCAACCCAGGCCAAATCTGAATTTCTGGCAAACATGAGCCACGAAATCCGTACCCCGCTCAACGCCATCATTGGCATGACTATCCTGTTAAAGAACTCCTCGCTCTCTGGCGAACAACACGACTATGTCGAAACTATTCGCATCTGTGGCGACTCGTTGCTCGACATCATCAACGATATTCTCGACTTTTCCAAAATTGAAGCCGGCAAAATGGAACTGGAATACCAACCTTTTGCCTTGAGCGACTGTATCGAAGAAGCCCTGGACGTTATCAGCGCAAAATCCGCGGAAAAACCGCTGGACCTCGTCTATACGATAGCCGAACATATTCCGCTCGTTTTGATGGGAGATGCCAAACGACTGCGGCAAATCCTGGTCAATCTGCTCAGCAACGCGGTGAAATTCACCGACCATGGGGAAATCGTCATCACCGTCACCTCAGAAACGGTTATCTGGAACGATGGCGTATCTGTCTCCAATCCGCGCCATTCATCATTCCAAAACTACAATATCTACCACCTGCATACCGCCGTGCGCGATACCGGCATCGGCATTCCGCAAGAAAATCTGGAACGGCTCTTCCGCTCATTTTCGCAGGTGCATACTTCCGTCAAGCACCGCAAGGGAGGAACAGGACTGGGGCTGGCAATCAGCAAACGACTGGCGGAAATGATGGGTGGCACGATGTGGGTCGAAAGTGTCTACGGCAAAGGGTCTACCTTTCACTTTACCATCGAGGCAGAAGCAGCCCCCATCCAGCCACACAGCCATCTGCAGAACATCCAACCCACCATGCAAGAAAAACATATCCTCATCCTGGATGACAACCCCACTGTCTGTCAGGTGCTCAGTCATCAGGTTATGGTCTGGGGCATGATTTTCCACGCCACCACCAGCATCACCGAAGCCCTGCAATGGATCCTGCGAGGGACCATGTTTGATGTCGCCATTCTCGATACAACGATGCCAGATACTGATGGTCTTGCCCTGGCAAAACAATTTCGCACCTGTCCGGGCTGCCAGACGATGCCGATGATATTAACCACGTTTGTCGGTGTGCATCAGGCAAACGTGCGCGACAGTGGTCTCACTGGCATCTCGTTTCTGTTCAAGCCGATAAAAATATCGCGGCTCTATGACCTGCTGGCAAGTATCCTGACACACAAACATCCGCCCCTCGAAGAACACATGCCGCCCACGATGCGCTTGCAGATGGAAGTCCCCTCGCTGGCAAAACACCACCCGCTGCATATTCTGGTAGCGGAAGACGACCCTTTCAACCAGAAGGTCATCACCTTGCTGCTTGAACGCATGGGATATAGCGCAGATATCGTTTCAAATGGCAATGAAGTGCTGGCAGCCCTGGAGGTGCAACCCTACGATGCCATATTGATGGATGTGCAAATGCCAGAGCAAAATGGTATAGAAACAACCCGCACCATCCGAACCCACGGCGACCGCATCATCCAGCCATACATCATCGCTATGACCGCGCATGCGCTGGCAGGGGATAGAGAACAATGTCTGACAGCCGGTATGGACAACTACGTGAGCAAACCCATCCAGATAGAAGAACTGGTCAATACCCTCTGGCAGGTGCAACGACGGGTCGTCACTGGCAGTAAAACACGCAAGCCGCTCAACCCGCAGTTTCTCATCAACAAACCCCAACCAGCCGCAAACAACCTGCCCGTGCAACACGAATCTTCCACCAGACAGACTGTAGACCCGACCATCCTGGAAAACCTGCTACGAGAAATCGGGGAAAACACGACGGAAATGGCCCACGAACTCATCCATCTCTTTTTAGACCATACACCGGAACAGTTGCAAGAACTCAAACATGCACTTGAGCAAAGCAAACCGACTGACCTCTATCGCCTTGCGCATACCATAAAATCAAGCAGTGCGCAACTGGGCGCGACCAGGATGGCTCTGCTCTGTAAAAATATGGAAGACCTTGCTCGACAAAACATGCAAGAAGAAGCGTCCGCCTTGCTGCTGCAAATAGAAGAGGAATTTCTCCGGGTACGCACCGCCCTGCTGGAGTTGCTTGCCAGCAAAAGCAACAAAACGGTCTGATACTAAAACCCGACTTCAACAATCGTTCGTGCAGTACGGTCCTGGTAGAAGCCCACTCCATCCTGGATCAAGCCAACATAAAATCCCATCTTCGTCTCGCGCTGCTGCACAACAATACGTCCGACAACTTCGACCTCTTCACCTGGCAGCAACCAGTCTTCTTCATACGGAATCTTCCATTCGGAGGGGGGGCGGTCTGAAAGTGCCCAGCGGAACGGATACCGTTTTGGGCCATCGCCACTATTTGCATCCCAATCTGCCCCCAGCCGCCAGAACCCCCCGGCATGGGAAGTATACGCTCCACCTTCCACCGAAGAAAATACCTCATTGGTGCTATAGGCAAAACCACCTGGTGGGCCATAGGTGCGAATAGGTACTGGCCCGGTATTGCGCACCCGTGCGGTAATGGTCAACGTTCTGCCGAGCATCAATTGTTGCGGCGCAATCCGTGCATACACAATCGTTGCTTCTGGATCGCCCACATGCTCAAGCACCACCTGTTTCTGCCGCTGCACCAGATTGCCATACTGGTCTTCTGCGGTAAGCGTCAGCGTATAGACACCGCTCGGTAGCAATGCCCCATCCGGCCGTTTGCCATCCCAGACATGCTTCCACTCGGCAGGCGTCTGCTCTTCCCGCGTCAAAAGCGGAAAATCCTGCCCCTGCGGAGTTGTCACCATCATATCAACCGTTGCCGTCACCGGTAGCCGATACGTTATCTCCGTCACATCATCAATAGCATCCGCATTCGGCGAAATAGTCGCGGGCCACACGACCAAATTTTCAATAGCCGGCATGGGCACATCACTGCCGGCAATCGTAATGGGCAACCGAACTTCTTCATTCCCGCAGCGGTCGCTCGCTGCCTGCACGACTGCCGTATACGTCCCGCCCGGCAAAAGCTGTTGCCGCACTGCCGCATCATTCGTGGGGACCGTCCCGTCAAAACGCAGCACATACGGCTCATCCTCCGCATTCCGCGGTTCTTCATCTCGCAACTGATAGCGTTCGCCTGCTGCATCCTCCAGATAGATAGATACCCGCGAGTCACAACCCACCGCATAGCGAATGTCAATAGTCTCACCTGCGCCAGAAGGTTGCAACAACGAGGGCTGTGCCTCCACCTGCATCAACGCAGACGAATCAGCACAGGATGCCAGCAACAGGCCCAGAAAGAGCAACAGGAACCCATAGCCACACGAACGGATGATGGAAACTTTTTGCATAAATCTCAGGTATCTCTACTCCTTCAATTTCCGTTTTCTTCCATATTGCTCAAAACGCGGTGCGCACGCAATGCCAGCCACATCGCAAAGTGCTCTTCTGCATCTTCCAGGTTCATTCCACTAATCTGCTGAATACGCTCCAGACGATAGAGCAGGGTGTTGCGATGCACATGCAACGCATCCGAAGTAGCCCGGAGATTGCCCAGATGGTTGAAATATTCCTCCAGCGTTTTGAGCAACTCGCCCCCTTGCTTGCGGTCATACGCTACCAGTTTGGAAAGCGTCTCACGATAAAATGTCCACATCTCCGGGCTGTCGCGCAGCAGCACCAGCAACCGATAGACGCCCAGGTCGCCAAACGCCAGCACACGCTGCGCCCCAAACAATTGTCGCCCCAGATGGAGTGCCTGCTCTGCTTCCTTCAACGTATTTGTCCACTCCAGCAAGGATGGCGCAGGCGAACCCATCGCCAGCACCAACCCTTCGTAATCTATAGACAACCGCTCGCGCAACGCCTCGACGGTCTCGCGTGGCCGCCCATCATTATCCGGAAACGGTATCATACACAGCACGGCACTCTCGCGGCGCACGAGCGGTGCGGCAATATTGCGCCGATTTAGTTCACTTTGCAAACTGCTCATCAAACGACTGAGCATTCCCGCAGAAGCATCCTCCATCGCCAGCAATACCGCAACATATGGCCGCGACAGGTCATACCCAAGTTCCTCGCCGCGCTGCATCAGCGTGGCGGGGGCGGGGGGGGGGCCAGCCAGCACTGTCGAGAGAAAATCGCCCCGCAAGCGGTCTTCCGCAGCCTGAACCGCCTGCTCTCTGGCGAATACCAGAGCCAGCGTAGCCGCTCCTTGCTTGACCGCCAGCCGATCCCATTCATCCAGTTTGGAGCCAGCCAGCGCAAGATAGCCACTGGGAAATTCAGTCGAACCAATCGCCTCGACCCATATTTGTTGATTGAGCAGCGAGCTATCCCCCTCGCTCTTGGGTCGCAATGATTGCAAAGCAACCTTGCCAGAACCCTGCCCCAACTGTGCGAGGATTTCGCCATTGGAAGCATAGCATGCGACACATTGACCGGTTCTATCTGTCAGTGTTTGCAAGAGATCAACCATACCACGTTCCGACAAAGAACGCTGCGTCAGAAGATTATACAACTGCGCCCCACGTCGCTCAAGTTGCGCTTCATAATCACTGATAAGCCGCGCAACTTCTCGCTCAACCTCGCGCAGGTCGCTTACATCAGGCAGATGCAACAGCGGCAAACGAATAGACTCGGCCGCGGCAATATCTTCTTCGGCCAGCGGCCCGAGCACTGCAATCGCGGCCACCGGTGCCTGTGACAAACGACGGATTAAATTTGCCAGCGTCAGCCGACTATCCAGCGCATGGACTGCCTCTATCGAAAGGAGTGCTATCTCCCCACCACGCAAATCTACAAAAGCCGGCAATTTGGTGCGCATCATCACCGCCCAGGTAACCTGATGGGCGAGACCAGCGGATCCAGCCGCAACAGACGTTTCGGGTGGCAGCGCAAGACGCAAAATATCACGAACAGTGACAGGCATAGCCACGTGACGTACTCCTTCTCAAATAATGATCGCTTCCGACATCAAACACGGGTACACACAGGCGGGATTTCTTCTTTGAACGTTCCTGTTGTTTGTGCAATTATACCACAAACGATCCAACGAGCACATCTGGGCATCGGTATAGCCAATCAAAAAAACCAGAACAAACGAGTGTTTGTAAAAAAAGTACAAACTGTTGTGGTGCAAGGGGTTGGCGATGCCAACCCTTTGCACCACAACGGATTCGCCCCCCAACGGGGGCACCTCTCTCAACAGGGTTCACCTGTGGGTGCGTGAGGGAACCAGGTTCCCTCACGCACCCCTTTGGCGTGGGGTATGTATGTTTTTTGGCTACGCCAAAAAACATACATACCCCACCAGAATGAGCTGGCACGCTCTTGCGTGCATTTTTTGCCGTGCGCAAGCAAAGCCCACCGCAGGTGACACCTGTTGAGGGGGGACAAACCCTATGCGCATGAAGCTAAGCGGCTTGCCGCTTGGCAAAGCGAGGGATTGGGGGTTGCAAACCCCCAAAAACATGCTTTTTGTTCGCTTTTTTTGCGGCTACGCCGCAAACTGGACTTTGTCCATTTCTTGCTGTGCAGCAGCAACGCCCTGGTGTCATGCATATGCGTGACTGCTTGCTCGCTGGCGGCTTCGCCGCCAACCCCTTCAGCGTGGGGTGTGTGGTTTTTTCGACGAAGTCGAAAAAACCACACACCCCACCAGAGGATGTTTTGCGGGGCTGCTACCCCGCAATCTCCCCATGCGCTTTGCGGGGATTTTTTGCACGTCGGTGGATTCATGCGACCATGCAAAAAATCCCATCTGGCATTCTTCTGCCGAATACACCGTTTTGTCCATTTGCGCAAATGGACAAAGTCCAGGCAAAAAAAGAGAACAAAAGGGGCCTGGGGCTGCGCCCCAGGGGGAAATATGCGGTAGCTTCATGCGCATGGGCTGAAGCCCCTCAAAACCGTCCCTTTTGTGGGGGGTGTGGGTTTTTCGACACAGTCGAAAAACCCACACCCCCCACTCCAATCCAATCAGGTTGGCGGCAAAACCGCCACTCAAAAAACCTTCCCCTTGTGATGATGTGTTTTGCGGCGCAGCCGCAAAACACATCATCACAACAGACTCCCCTTTTGTGTTATACTTAAATGTGGAAACAATGGAAAGCGTGAGGTGAAACATATGGTTGAACGTATTTGTCCCGAATGTCAACATGGTAACCCGCTCGACAATCGCTTTTGTGGGCATTGTGGTACCTCGCTCGAACGCAACCACCTGGTTGCCGCCAGCGAGCACGAACCGACAGATATGCTGGTCAAACCAGACACAACGGAAGATGTTACCGCACACCTGAAACATGTTGGCAAGGCGGTAGCTGTTGGACTTGCAACCCTGGCGGCCGAAGCGGGCCTCGCCTGGTTGCGCCGCAAAGTCGAACACATCGGCCAGCCAACCCCCACCGTTTCCCACCAGGCACCGGCCGTCTACCAGCAACCGGTTGTCCATCATACATCGCAGCCTGCGCCAACCAGCGTCGTGCCGGCACATCACCAGCCCCACCCGACGGGCATCGTCACTGTCCTGAGCCAGCGCATTGTCGAAACCTGGGAACATGGCGTGTTGACCAGACAAACAGTCGAGCGCAACGTCTGGCGGCGGGAAGCAGGGTAACCATAATCTATGCAGCAAGATGCCTACGCCACCATGCGCCGTCGCCTCGCCCCGCTCGGCCGGCGGTTGCGCATAAGTGATACCCTTCTGTTTGCCAGTCGCAGCCTGTGGGTTGCGGCACTCCTGCTTATTGCCATCACTCTGATCGGGCGGCTCACACCGGTGCCCTATCTGCACTGGTGGGCAATGCTGCCGCCAGCTCTCTGGGTTCTGGTCGTAGCCGTCTATCTGCTGGTGCGTCCGCTCCCCCCGCCGCACATCGCTCGTCGTCTCGATAGCACGCTCAACCTGCGCGAACGGCTTTCGACCGCACTGGAACTGCACACACAACAACTTGAACTCCATCCGTTGGCAACTTTGCAGCAAGAGGATGCCGCCGCAACCTTGCAACAGGTGCAGGCAAAACAACTGCCCCTGCGCCTTGACCGCCGCCTGCTACTGGCTGGCGTCGTCGCCCTTTCGCTTGGCGGCTTGCTCCTCCTTCTACCCAACCCGCAGGACGCAGTCCTGGCCGAGCGGCAACAGGTGCGCGAAGCCATTGCCCAGGCCAACGAACAAATTGAAGACCTCAAAGAGCAAATTTCCCAGGACGAAACCCTCACGCCCGAAGAACGTGCCGAACTGGAAAAACAACTCGCCGAACTGCAAGAAAAACTGCGCCAGAACCCCGGCAACCGTGAAGAAGCCCTGGCCGACCTCTCATCCGCCGAAGCCGAACTGCAGCAACATCTCGACCCGAAAGCCGACGCGCGGCGGGCCTCGCTGGAGCAAATGGCTCGCAACCTGCAACAGCTCAAT
>CAYFVX010000123.1:0-8726 GCA_964346425.1 uncultured Chloroflexaceae bacterium
GGGTGGCAGAACGTTGATTGTTCTGGATGCTCGTGATGAGAACATTCAGCTCTCTGCCAACAATCTTCCATATGTCAAAACCCTGTTGGCAAATTATCTGAATGTGGTAGATTTGCTGCGTTTCGATAATATCTTGATGACCGTCCCGGCGGTTCAGGTGGCAGAAAGCTATCTGGCAAAAGATCAGGAATTGCCGCCATTGACGGAGCGGATTGTTCCTGGCGATGGTCAGGCTGTCTCATCGGGTGGATTATCCGAAGATGAGGATGAGGAAGCGGTTGAGAACGAGACAGATGAGGGTGAGGGTGCATAATGAATGATTATCAGGTTATTATACGGCCGCTCATCACCGAGAAAAATACGATGTTGATGGAAATGAATAAATATTGTTTCCAGGTAGCTCGTCGGGCAACCAAGCCTCAAATCAAGCGAGCGGTTGAAAATATTTTCAATGTAGCGGTGGTTGATGTTCATACCATGAATATTCGTGGAAAGAAGAAACGGCGTGGTCGTGAATTTGGCTATACGGCCGATTGGAAAAAGGCGATTGTGACGCTGGCTGAGGGCGATTATCTTGATTTGTTCGAGACTTGAGACTTGTAAGCGTGGTAAGCGTGGAAGAGAGAGTTAGTTATGGGTGTGCGAAAATATAAACCGACCTCTCCCGGACGACGTAATATGTCCGTCTCTACTTTTGAGGAAATTACCAAAAAAGACCCGGAGCCTGGACTGATTGAGCCATTACGCCGCAAAGCGGGGCGCAATAATCAAGGGAAGATAACGACGCGTCATCGAGGTGGTGGTCACAAGCGGACGTACCGTATTATTGATTTTAAGCGCAATAAGCATTCTATCCCGTCAAAAGTGGCTGCGATAGAGTATGATCCAAACAGGAGTGCGCGGATTGCGCTGTTGCACTATGTGGATGGTGAGAAGCGGTATATCCTTTCCCCTGTCGGCTTGAAGGTTGGCGATAAGGTGATGAGTGGCTCGGATGCCGAAATCCGTCCTGGGAATGCATTGCCATTGCAGTATATTCCTCTGGGTACTCAAATCCATAATATTGAGCTGCAGGAGGGACGAGGCGGTGTCATGGTCCGGAGTGCCGGCGTGGCTGCGCAGCTTGTGGCAAAAGAGGGTGATTATGCTATTGTACGTTTGCCCTCGGGAGAAAACCGTAAAGTCCACGTGCGCTGTATGGCGACGATTGGGCAGGTTGGAAATGTAGACCACCAGAATGTGCGCATCGGTAAGGCCGGCCGTTCTCGCTGGATGGGTCGTCGCCCCACGGTGCGTGGGTCTGTGATGAATCCAAACGACCATCCGCATGGTGGTGGTGAGGGGCGTTCGCCGCGTGGTATGCCTCCCAAAACAAAATGGGGCAAGCCGGCTCTGGGTAAGAAAACGCGCAACAACCGCCGGACCGATCGCTTTATTGTCCGTCGTAGAAAGTAGTGTTCAGGAAAGGGATGTGCTAGATGTCTCGTTCTTCAAAAAAAGGTCCTTACGTAGATACCAGATTGCTCACGCGTATTGAGGAGATGAACCGGGCCGGCGACAAGCGTGTGTTGCGTACCTGGTCGCGTACTTCAACGATCTTTCCTCAGATGGTCGGGCACACAATAGCGGTCCATGATGGTCGTCGCCATGTGCCAGTCTATGTTTCTGAGAATATGGTGGGGCATAAGCTTGGTGAATTTGCGCCGACACGAACTTTCCGTGGGCATGGTGGCAAAAAAGCTGACAAACGTGGAAAGATGAAGTAGGGGGTATGGAAGCAAGAGCCGTTAAAAGACATGTGCGTATTTCCCCGTATAAAGTTCGGAGAATCATTGATCTGGTGCGTGGGAAACCAGTGGATGAGGCGTTGGCTATCTTGAAGTATATGCCACACAAGGCAGCCCGCGAAGTAACGTACATCATCAAATCCGCTGTAGCCAATGCAGAACACAATTATGACATGGAGACGGATGGGTTGGTGATAAAAACGATTTATGCAAATGAGGGTCCTCGTTTCAAGCGGTATCTGCCGCGAGCCCGAGGGAGAGTTGATTTGATGCGGAAACCGACGACTCATATTACGGTTATTGTGGATGACGGGGAAGAATTTTGACCAGTGGCATGCGATGCCGTTTTGATAGTCAGGGGAAGGTATGGGCAGAAAAGTACACCCGATAGGGTTTCGGCTTGGGTATATTAAGGATTGGCAGAGCAAGTGGTTTTCTGAACATAGTTATCAGGATCAACTGCATGAAGATATTGCAATACGGCGGGCTATCACCAAAGAGTTGCAAAATGCCGGGGTTTCGCGCGTTGAGATTGAGCGGTCTGCCAATAAGGTTGAAGTTACTGTCTATACTGCCAAGCCGGGTATTGTGATTGGTAAGCGTGGAGCCAATGTTGATTTGCTGAAGAATCTTCTTGAGCAGCAAACCGGTGGAAAAAAAGTTAAGCTTAATATTCAAGAAATACATCAGCCTGAGATAGATGCACAGCTTGTTGCCGAAAGTATTGCGGAGCAGATTAATAAACGTGTTTCGTATAAGCGAGCGATGAAACAGGCAGTACAGCGTGCTATGCGTCTTGGTGCTCAGGGGGTTCGCGTCCGGTGTTCAGGTCGTCTGGGTGGGGCAGAAATGGCACGAATTGCCAGTGAAAGTGATGGTCGAGTCCCGCGGCATACGTTGCGAGCAGATATTGATTATGCACAGGTGCATGCCCATACGACATACGGACGCATTGGAGTCAAGGTTTGGATCTATAAGGGAGAGGTGTTTCCCAACCAGCCCTGACCGGTCGGAAAAGGTGCAAGGTTTTGCGGCTACAAAGGAATGGGTGGGCACAATCCTGAGGAGACGTTGCGATGTTGATGCCGAAGCGGGTTAAGTACCGAAAGCAGCAAAAGGGACGAAATAGAGGTTTGTCCCATCGTGGAAACACGGTCGTGTTCGGTGACTATGGTCTGATGGCGCTTGAAAATACCTGGATAACCAGTCGGCAGATTGAGGCTGCTCGACGTACCATTACCGGCTTTGTCAAGCGTGGTGGTAAGGTCTGGATACGGATCTTTCCTGATAAGCCAGTAACCCAGAAGCCTGCCGAAACACGTATGGGTGGTGGTAAAGGCTCTGTTGACCGCTGGGTTGCTGTGGTGAAGGCAGGCCGTGTGATGTTTGAACTTGGGGGGGTTCGTGAAGAACTGGCAATGGAGGCTATGCGCCGTGCTGCGCAGAAGCTCCCCATCAAGTGCAAAATAATCACACGTGAGGATATGGAGGTTGCGGGTGAAGGTTAATGAATTGCGAAGTATGGATGATGAGAAGCTGGGATCTTTGATTGAGGAGCGGCACAAAGAGTTGTTCAATCTGCGATTTCAGAAAGTGGCAGGTCAGTTGACCAACATCTCACGCCCGCGCCAGGTTCGTCGTGAAATTGCTCGTATCAAGACCATTTTGCGTGAGCGCGAATTGGAACGAGAAATGCTTGAGGAAATGTAGACGTGTTTTGTGAACAGATGCAGGTCGTTCTCGTTGCTGCTTTCTTATGGGGAAAGGGCCTGCGTTCACGAGGTATGAGGAGTGCTTCATGGGTGTCGAAAAGCGTCAAATGAAAACTGGGCGTGTGGTCAGCGATAAGATGGATAAGACTATTGTGGTGCTGGTGGATTATCTCAAACCACATCCGCTTTATCGCAAAATTATTCGTAAGAGTAACAAGTTTCATGCCCATGATGAGGAGAATGTTTGCCGGGTTGGTGACGTTGTGCGTATTGTCGAGTCCCGCCCGTTCAGCAAGATGAAGCGCTGGCGTCTGGTCGATATACTACAGCGTGCCGAGGAGAGATAACGATGGTTCAGCAGCAAACACGCCTGAGGGTTGCAGATAATACCGGGGCCAAAGAAATCATGTGTATCCGTGTGCTGGGTGGTTCGCGCAAGCGGTATGGTCGAGTTGGCGATATTATTGTCGCGACCGTAAAAGTAGCTACTCCAGGGAGTGCTGTCAAGAAGGGCGAGGTTATTCGTGCTGTTATTGTCCGCACTGCAAAGGAATACGGGCGCAGGGATGGGTCGCATATCCGGTTTAATGATAATGCAGCCGTGATTGTGAACAGAGAAAATAATCCACGAGGCACACGTATTTTTGGGCCAGTTGCGCGTGAATTGCGAGAGAAGCAGTTTATGAAAATTGTATCGCTTGCGCCGGAGGTTTTGTGATGCATGTCAGACGTGGTGATGAGGTACTGGTTATCTCAGGCAAAAATAAAGGGTTGCGTGGCAAAATCAGAACAGCCCTGCCACGCAAAGATCGTGTGATTGTTGAGGGTGTCAACATAGCGACCCGTCACATGCGTGGGCGAGGTGCTGGTAAGCCTGGCGGACGTATTGAGTTTGAGGCTCCTTTGCATGCCTCGAATGTCATGTTGATTTGTCCAAATTGTGGACGGGCTTCTCGGACAGGCAAGCGGTTTCTGGATGAGATAGACCATAAAGGTCGTCCGCTGAAGGTGCGATACTGCAAAGCGTGTGATGGAGTTATTCCTGATAGAAAGGATTGATTGTCGAAGTGTTCGGATGGGGAAACTGTCAGAAGACTTCAGGCATAAGGGTTGACCAATGACTGCACGACTGAGAGAAGTGTATCGTGAAGAAATTGTGCCGGCGATGATGCAAGAGTTTGGCTATAAGACGGTGATGCAAGTCCCCCGTCTTGTCAAAACAAAGCTGAATGTCGGAGTGGGTGAGGCTATTCAGAATGCAAAGGCTCTGGATGCTGTCGTGGCTGATGTAACGGCAATTGCTGGACAGAAGCCAGTGATAACCCGGGCCAAGAATTCTATTGCAGGCTTTAAGCTCCGCCAGGGTATGGCGGTTGGGGTGAGCGTGACGTTGCGCGGGGATCGTATGTATGAGTTTCTCGACCGCTTGATCAATCTCGCGTTACCCCGTATCCGTGACTTTCGTGGCATTAGCCGCAGGTCTTTTGATGGACGTGGGAATTATAGCGTCGGCTTGCGAGAGCAGATTGTGTTTCCCGAAATAGATTACGATAAAATTGATAAAATCCGTGGTCTTGAGGTCTCTATCGTAACAACCGCTGAGGACGATTCGCAGGGTTATACGCTTCTCAAGCGTTTTGGGATGCCGTTTCGAGATTAGGGGTTTTGAGAGTATTGGATTATCAGGTGAGCAGGGGGTACTCTTGGCAAAGAAAGCACTCATTGTTAAGGCTCAAAGAAAACAAAGGTTTGAAGTTCGAGAATATAATCGTTGTCGGGTATGCGGGCGTCCTCGTGCATATATGCGTAAGTTTGGGATGTGTCGCATCTGCTTCCGTGAGCATGCGCTCAAAGGCTTGATTCCCGGGGTTATTAAGTCCAGTTGGTAGATTTCCACAGATTTCCGATGGTTGAGTTCGGAACCGAAGGAGGAGCACCGTGAGTGTGAGTGATCCGATTGGCGACATGTTGACACGTATTCGCAATGCGTGTATGGCACGCAGGGGTACCGTGTCAGTCCCATCATCGAAAATAAAAGTGGCGATTGCTGATATTCTCAAACGTGAGGGTTTTATCAAAGATTATGTGGTGCAGCAAGGGGAACCTGCTGACACAATTGTTATTGCGTTGAAGTATACGGCTGACCGTCAATCGGTGATCACTGGCCTCAAACGGGTAAGTAAGCCGGGACTTCGTATTTATACCAGGCGAGCCGATATTCCTCGTGTGCGCGGGGGGTTGGGGCTAAGCATTATTTCTACCCCGAAAGGGGTGCTGGCAGGGCATGAAGCATGGACGCAGCGCGTTGGCGGTGAAGTGCTCTGCTATGTCTGGTAGATGTGTAGATCATAATCGAGCAACCGGCTACTGAGACGTTTGATTATTGAGGAGCGGACAATGTCGCGCATTGGAAAAAAACCTATTGCTGTACCAAAGAGTGTACAGGTTTCGATTGATGCGAACAACATGGTGGTGGTGAAAGGGCCAAAGGGACAACTGTCGCGTCAGTTGTCGCCAGAAATGCAGATTGTGCAGGAAGATGGTGAGATTCGTGTTGAACGACCATCGGATGCCAAAAAACATCGCTCAATGCATGGCCTGACCCGCACCCTGCTGTTCAATATGGTTGTTGGTGTATCTGATGGCTGGAAACGTGTGTTGGAAATCAATGGAGTGGGCTATCGTGCTTCATTGGAAGGCCAGACGCTGGTTTTGCAGCTTGGTTATTCGCATCCTATCCGTATGGAGCCACCAGAGAACGTGACGTTTGTCGTGGGTGAACGCCGTAGTGCAAGTGATCCGTTGCCCGTGACGATCCAGGGTATTGATAAAGAAGTGGTAGGACAGCAGGCAGCGAAAATGCGTTCTCTGCGTCCTCCCGAACCATATAAGGGTAAGGGCGTCAAATATCTTGAGGAGAAGATTCGCCGCAAAGCTGGCAAGGCTGGCAAGGCGCGGTAAGAGAGTGAGTAACTGGTATGACAAAACGAACAACAAGAGAATTGCGTATCAGGAGGCATCGTCGCCTGCGTAAAGCTGTTTCCGGAAATGAGCAACGTCCTCGTTTGTGTATTTTTCGGAGCAATGTGCATATTTATGCTCAGGTTATAGATGATGTGGCTGGTCATACCCTGGTTGCTGCTTCAACCACTGAACCAGACGTGCGAAAACAAATTGAAGGGCAAAGTAAATTTGATCAGGCACAGACAGTTGGAAAAATCGTCGCTGAACGTGCCTTGCAGGCTGGTTTGACGAAGATTGTTTTTGACCGCGGTGGGTATCGCTATCATGGTCGAGTCAAGGCACTGGCGGAAGCAGCACGGG
Source organism: uncultured Chloroflexaceae bacterium (assembly GCA_964346425.1). Lineage (GTDB taxonomy): Bacteria > Chloroflexota > Chloroflexia > Chloroflexales > Chloroflexaceae > JAAUSY01. Next base: position 6,824 of record CAYFVX010000123.1, read on the forward strand.
AAGCAGGGTTGTCCTTTTAAATCGTTGAGACACTTTGAGCGTTTGACTGTCTCAATGTGTGATTGGAGGTCGTGTGGCTCGATTACGTATCAATCCAGAAGAGCTTGAACTTGAAGAACGTGTTGTTCAAATTAACCGCGTTGCAAAAGTTGTCAAGGGCGGACGGAGGTTTAGTTTCAGCACCATCGTTGTTGTTGGTGATGGAAAGGGCCATGTTGGAATAGGCATGGGCAAAGCCTCAGAAGTCCCCGATGCTATTCGCAAAGGGGTAGATGCCGCCAAGAAAAATATTATTCATGTGCCTATGGTGCATGCGACGATTCCGCACGAGGTCGTCACAAGGTTTGGGTCTGCAAAAGTGATGATCCATCCAGCCGCTCCTGGGACGGGCGTTATTGCGGGGCGTGGGATGCGTCCTGTGGTTGAAGCGGCCGGTATCCGGGATTTGCTGACGAAAGTGCATGGGAGCAATAATCCAGTCAATGTTGTCAAGGCAACGTTTCAAGCACTGTCGGAACTTGTTTCTCTGGAAGAAATGGCACGCCGCCGGGATCTTACTCCCCATGAGCTTCGGTCTCGTGTGATGCGTCGGGAGCCTGGAGACGAGGAGATGGTGGCATGAAAAAGTTGCGTATTACGTATGTCAAAAGCATGATTGGTGCTGGGCGTGACCAGAAAGATACCATGCAAGCTCTTGGGCTTCGTAAGTTAAACCAGGTGGTTGTCAGGCCAGACAATCCGGCGGTGCGTGGGATGGTTGCAAAAGTTGGTCATCTGGTCAAGGTTGAAGAAGAGGCTGGAGGCGAAGCATGAAATTGCACGAAATACAACCGTCTGTTGGTTCAAATAAGAAGAGCAAGCGTGTTGGTCGGGGCTATGGCTCTGGTAAGGGTAAGACTTCTGGCAAAGGTATGGCCGGTCAGAAAGCACGGGCTGGTCGTGGGGCATACCGCACATTTGAAGGCGGTCAGAATCGTCTGGTGAAACGTATGCCCTTTAAGCGTGGGTTTACCAACATCTGGCAGATTGAGTATCAGGTGATCAATGTTGAAGACCTCAACGAATGGTCTGCTGAGAGTGGTGAGGTCACGCTGGAAGCATTATTTGCCAATCGGTTGGTGCGAAAAAAGCAGAAACCAGTGAAGATTCTCGGTGAGGGAGAATTGAACAAACCACTTGTGGTGCATGCGCATAAGTTTTCGGCCAGTGCGCGGGAGAAAATAGAAGCGGCTGGTGGAAAAGTGGTTGAGGTGCCGTGGGTTGTTGAGCGGCATAGCCGTAGCCGTGGTCCCAATCCGAGCATGCGTCAGCAGTCCAGTGGTTCTTGAGCGGCGTTTGCCGACGTTTTCTCGCAGATAGCGTGAATGCAATCTTTCTGCCGATTCATTCAATAAGGGGTTAGGCATGAATTTGCTACAGGCAGTGCAGCGGGCCTGGATGTTGCCAGATTTGCGGCGGCGTATTCTTTTTACGCTTGGTATGTTACTGCTTTTTCGACTGGTAGCGCATATTCCGGTGCCCAATGTTGATCCTGCATCGTTGGAGCAATTGCGGCAAGCTCTGCAAGAAAATCAGCTTGCACAACTGCTCAATATTTTTTCTGGAGGGGCACTGCAAAATTTCTCGGTGGCGGCAATGGGGGTGTATCCCTATATTACCGCAACCATTATTATGCAGTTGTTGCAGCCACTTATCCCCGCGCTTGAGGAGTTGTCGAAAGAGGGGGATCAAGGGCGTATCAAGCTGAACCGCTATCAAATGATTATGACGGTGCCGCTGGCTGCATTGCAAGCCTATGGTCAGACGGTGGCCCTTCAATCTACCATTGGCACGGGAACGTCTTTGTTCCGGTCTGATTTTAATATTGTATCCAACTTCTTTCCAACCTTTACCATTATTCTCA
>CAYFVX010000124.1:0-8721 GCA_964346425.1 uncultured Chloroflexaceae bacterium
CCATGCCGCACCATCTCCACCAGCTTCCAGGTGTGACGCTGGTGGAGATGGTGCGGCATGGCAAAGACACGTCCTGCTGTGGCAGCAATGCTGTGGAGCATTTTCCGCAGAGTTTTGCGGCGGTGCGGGATGAGCGGCTCAAGGAGGCAGCCGAAACGCAGGCGGATATACTGGTAGATGTCTGTCACTTTTGCCATGAAACGTTTGTGAGCATGGAAACGTCCTATGAGTATCGTATTGTGAACTATGTCACCCTGGTGGCGGAAACACTTGGAATTGCACGAGAAGAGTATGTAAGGAAACATGTATGAGTCAACACCATTTTCTCTCGCAGGTTGAAGCCTCCACGTGTGAGGAGCAATCGCTGATACTGGAATGTCGCGGTGGCCCGCGGGTTTCCATTACCGTCCTGACATCACGCTTGTTTCGGGTGCGCCTGGCTCCCACTGGCACATTCGCACCCCGTCGTTCCTGGGCAGTGACTACCCCCGACGAGCGTTTTCCGGAAGTACCATTCGAGGTTATAGAACAGGCGAACCAGCTTGTACTCAAGCCGACTGTGCCAGAAGATGATGGCGTGACGGCAGTTTCGGTGGTGATCCAGCGCGACCCCTGTCGGATTGCGTTCCTGACGCCTGATGGTCAGGAGTTTTGCGCGGATGACGAGGGGTTGCAGTGGAATACTGCACCGGCTGGCGTCTATTCGCGCTGGCGCGTGGGTTGTACCAAAAGCATTGCTGAGGGTGAGCATTTCTTTGGTTTTGGTGAGCGCACCGGGCATCTCGATAAAACCGGGCGCAAGCTCATCAACTGGACGACGGATCCGGGCACAAAACAGGGGCCGGCAACCGACCCGTTGTATATTGCGGTGCCTGTGTTCATGTCGTTGCGGCCAGGGTTGGTATATGGCGTCTTTTTCAACAATACCTGGCAGAGCAGTTTTGATATGGGGCACGACCGCCCGGATGTCTGGCGCATGGAGGCGGATGGCGGTGCGCTCGATTATTATGTTTTCTATGGCGATACGCCGGCCGAAGTCAACGAGGGTATCGCCAGCGTTTGTGGCAAGATGCCGCTGCCGCCCCGCTGGTCGCTTGGCTATCATCAGAGCCGCTGGAGCTATGCTCCCGAAGAGCAGGTGCGTCAGATAGCACACGAGTTTCGCCACCGTCATATCCCTTGCGATTGTATTCATCTGGATATTGCCTATATGGACAACTATCGGGTGTTTACCTGGGACCCGCAGCGGTTCCCGGAACCAGCGTTGCTGCTTTCCGATTTGCGGCGCGAAGGGTTTCACACGGTCACGATTGTTGACCCCAGCGTCAAGGTTGACCCGGACTTTGCCGTCTATCGTGAGGGCATGGAACGCGATATGTTTATTCGGCGTGCGAATGGGGAAATTTTTGAGGGCTATATGTGGCCGGATGAGTCGGTCTTTCCTGACTTTACTCGCCCTGGCGTGCGACAATGGTGGGGCAATTTGCAACAGGAACTGGTCAAGCAAGGGGTGAGCGGCATCTGGAACGATATGAATGAGCCGCCCATCTTTCACCAACCGTTCAGCAAAGAAGTCGACAAGCGCACATGGGACACGATAGACCTGGATGCGCGGCAGGGGTTGCACGATGAGCAGACGACGCACGCCGAAGTGCATAATCTGTTTGCCTATGGCATGGTGCGGGCTTCGTATGAAGGCTTGCGGCGTCATCTGGAGGATGAGCGGCCTTTTGTGCTGACGCGTTCGGGGTATGCGGGGACGCAACGCTGGAGTGCGTGCTGGATGGGCGATAACTGTTCGCTGTGGGAGCATCTGGAAATGGGTATGCCGCAGTTGATGAATATGGGGGTGTCCGGTCTGCCCTTTGTCGGCGTGGATATTGGCGGGTTTGCTGGCAATGCAAGTGGCGAGTTGTTTGCTCGCTGGATGCAGTGTGGAGTTTTCTCGCCCTTCTGCCGTGGGCATACCACTCATTTCAGCCTCGATCATGAACCCTGGGCGTTTGGGCCAGAGGTGGAAGCAATCTGCCGTACTTACTTGCAGTTGCGCTATCGTTTGTTGCCCTATCTATATACGCTGTTCTGGGAAGCGTCGCAACGCGGTACTCCCGTGCTGCGTCCGTTGCTCTACAATTATCCTGATGATCCGCAGACGTATACGTTGCATGACCAGCTTATGCTGGGTGATGCGCTGATGGCCGCACCCGTCTATCAGCCGGGCCGTACTCGTCGCGCGGTCTATTTGCCGGAAGGCACCTGGTTTAACTGGTGGACGGAGGAGTGTATTAGTGGGCCAAATCATATCCTGGCGCGTGCGCCGCTGGATACGATGCCGCTGTATGTACGTGGTGGGGCGATTATCCCGACTGGCCCGACGATCCAGTATAGCGATGAGAAGCCGCTCGATCCGCTCACGCTGGATATTTATCCCGGCCAGGGGGCGTTGACGCTGTATGAGGATGATGGGCATACGTTTGCTTATGAGCGTGGGCAATGGTGTACGACCAGCTATCAGCTTGTGCAAGGGGTGACGACGTTGAAACTGCGCATTGGTGAGCGTAAGGGGAGTTATGCTCCACCTGCTCGCCAGGTGGTCATACGCGTGCATGCGATGGGGCCGCAGGTGGCGACCGCCTATCCCGATGGGACGTATGATGATTACAAGCGCGTGTTGCAGGTGCAGATGGAGGATGATGGCAAAGCGCACGAGCTGGTGTTTCCGATGGGGTAGAGGAGGGGAATGGAGAATGGAGAGTGGAGAATTGAGAAATGTGGGGAGGTATGAACACGGCAAAGCCGCGCACACCTCTCCACTATCCACTCCCCCTCAATGGGTGTCACTAGTGGGAGTGTAAGGAAACCAGGTTCCCTCACACTCCCTATTCTGGTGGGGTTTATTGGTTTCTCGACTTCGTCGAGAAACCAATAAACCCCACTGCAAAGCTGTGTCACTCGGCGGCGTGCGTTTTTCGCCGTGCGCAAGCAAAGCCCACCGCAGGTGACACCTGTTGAGTTCTACTCTCCTCTACCTGCGGACGCGGATGGCTCCGTAATAATGGTTCACCCAGTACGGGTCCCAGATATCCGAGACTCCCACGCCGGTTTCATAGGAGATGGCATGCACCATACGACCGTTGCCCGTGTAGATTGCGACGTGGGAGATACCGGCTGTTGAGGTATTGACAAAGAACATGATATCGCCAGGGGCCAGGTCATACATGCTGGCGACTTCAATGCCATAGGTTGTGCTGTATTGTTCGGCGGCGGTGCGTGGCAGGTGAATGCCATGCTGCGCGTAGACATATTGCACAAACCCGCTGCAATCGAATCCGCCTGGTGTGGTGCCGCCATAGACATAGGGATGGCCTACATACTGCATGGCGTAGCTGGCAACATCACCACTCGGATGTATTTCAGCCGAGGCTGGCAACTCCGGAATGGTTTGTGCCGCCGGCACCTGCTGTCGCACCGATGGGGAAATATTCAACAAATCGCCAAAAACCCATGCGATTGCCCCATCCTCCAGTTGTATCTGATACCAGTCTTCATACTGAGCCAGTAGCTCAACCGTTGTTTCGGCATCAATATTTCCAATATGGCGATAGAGCGTGCCGGGTCCCTCTCGCAGGTTGACATTGCTATCGTTGACGCGGGCAGTCATCGGCAGTGCTTCAGTTTCTTCTTCTGCTTCGACCGCCAGGTCTTCGGCTGTCAAGGTACTTTCAGGAACGCGGTGTAAGATGGTCGCTGCAACGTTGAGGAATTCAATGTTGACCCAGCCTTGATAGTCGCCATACGTGATGTACAGCCAGTCTCCATACCGTTCGATCAGTTCCAGTTTGTCGCCAGCCTTGAGGGTTGTTGGGGAAGCATACTCACTGCCCGGTCCTTCGTAGAGGGGCAATTCTTCCGCTGCGACGGTGGCGGTGTTTTGCATGGGAAATGGTATCTCACTCGCCGGGACTTCAAACAAGGTATAGAGCGCGTAGTCTGAGATATCCACCATTTCGCTGGAAACCCAGTAGTGCATGGTGTCGGTTGCTAACTGTACCTGCACCCAGTCACCAAATCGGCCGATAATCTTCACGGGTGTACCGGCTTCCAGGTAGCGCATGGTGTTGTATTCCAACCCTGGCCCATTGCGTAGTTTAACGCCGTTGTCGCCAATGTTGGCAGACACCACGACTGGTGCCAGTGCTTCTTCTGGTGAAGTCACGGATAGTGGAGTGGGCAATTCGTCCTCTGGGGGCGGGTCGCCCAGAAAGGGTTGGGGTCTTTGCGTCTGGGATTTGGGTTGAGGGGTGGGGTTGATACTGGTTACTGTCTGGTCCTCCTCAAACGTTATTTCTTCGCCGTCGTGGAATGATGAACCCATATCATCACCCGGTGGGTCTTCTGCAAAGGCGGAACGGGTGGTCAGCGATGCAATGGGCGACAATGGCAGATAGGTTACGGTGAATACAAAAAGAAGCAAAAGAAAAAAACGGATATGTTTTCGCTCGGACATGGAGTTTTTTCTCGAAGTATGCTGCTCGAACATGGAGCACCTCCTGATTTGATTTCAAAGCTGTGATGATGTTTGTTGCTTTCCTGGTGGAATGTGTTGGGTTCGCGGTTTTTCTGCAAACCCACCATATTCCAGGCACAGAAAAACCCGCGACCTTTTTCAGGCACGGGCAGCACTTCCTGCCGTTTGCGCTGAAACGATACGTCATTGCATCACAGCAGATACGATTGTGATTCCTTGCATTGTCTCTTTTTTCATAGGCGTGTGGAATTATAATAGGTTTTTTTATTCTGTCAAATCGCACGCTGAACATGACATGAAAAATTGAGATGCCCCCTGACCTATGCTATAATACGCCCGGCAATAAGGCAGAATTTTTTGCGCGTGGGGCGTTGGATGACAATTTGAAAGTCTATCGCAATGCCCTATGATTTTGTTCTGCACGTCTGGGTGCTGATTTTTGGACAAAAGTATCAGACAAACACAGGTTGCATTTTATGAATTTGCACCATGCAAGACCGTCCGCGGCTCTGCTCCCAAATGAAAAGCATAATGGCATGTCCCGACCAATGGAACCAACAGACAGCGGTCTGTCTGTCGTTGTGCCGGTGTATAATAGCCAGCAATCGCTACACCCACTCATACAACGGGTTCGTGCGGTACTAGGAGATATGGCTGTCAATTTCGAGATTATTCTGGTTAATGACGGGAGTCGTGACCAGAGCTGGCAGTGTATTGCGCAATTGGCAGATGAGTTTCCGTTTGTGCATGGCATCAACCTGATGCGTAACTATGGACAACATAACGCTCTGCTGTGTGGAATTCGGCAGGCACGCTACGATGTTATCGTGACGATAGATGACGATTTGCAGCACCCGCCGGAAGAGATACCACAGTTATTGGAGAAATTGGCAGAGGGGCATGATGTTGTCTATGGTACGCCGCAACAGGAACAGCATGGATTCTGGCGGGATATTGCTTCGCAAGTGACCAAACTGGTTTTGCAGAGTGCAATGGGAGCCGAAATAGCTCGCAAGGTGAGTGCTTTTCGCGTCTTTCGTACCCGCCTGCGTGATGCTTTTGCAAGTTATGGAAGTCCATTTGTCTCTATTGATATTTTGCTCACCTGGGCTACGACCCATTTTGCGGCACTTCCTGTGCGCCATGACCCGCGCGAGATCGGGCGTTCAAATTACACGTTTCGGAAACTCCTCACCCATGCTTTAAATATGATGACTGGTTTTAGCACCATGCCCTTGCAATTGGCAAGTATGATGGGATTCTTTTTTACGTTATTTGGTGCTGGTGTGCTGTTGTATGTGGTAGGACGGTTCATCATTCAGGGGGGAAGTGTGCCGGGTTTTCCCTTTCTGGCCTCGGTGATAGCTATTTTCTCCGGGGTGCAGTTGTTTATGCTTGGTATCATTGGCGAATATCTCGCACGCATGCATTTTCGCCTCATGGACCGCCCTGCCTACACTATCCGTAGTATGCGTATGGCGCGGCACGTTCCACCATCCTATACAGTCTCCGAGGTTGTAGTACAGAAACAATATGAACGAGACGACGGTTCGGCTTTCTGCGATAGATGAAGAACGCTTCGGTATAAAAACCGCTCGTGGCACTATCTCGTTACCAGAAGATGTAGACTGTGTGCTCGATTTTTGCCACACGAACCAGGTCGTATTGCTGATAGTTCGCTGTCTCTCCAGTGAGTTATCAACCGTGCAATACATGGAGCAGCAGGGCTTCTTGTTAATGGATACCTTGCTGTATTATACGCGAAGTGTGCTGGATGTACCGTTTCCTGATGGGGCGAACCTGCCACTGGTGCGTCCTGTTCGTCCGGGGGAGGATGAACAGGTAAGCATTATTGCTGCCCAATCATTTCAAGGGTATGCCGGGCATTATCATGCAGACCCACGCCTTGATCGCACGAGAAGTGATGAAGTCTATATCTCCTGGGCTGTACGTTCCTGTCGGGAACGGGCAGTTGCAGACGAAGTATTAGTCGCAGAGGTTGATAATCAAATCGTAGGGTTTGGCGCACTCAAGCGTTTGAATGATGAAACGGGAGATGGACGGTTGTATGGGGTTGCGCCCGCTTTCCAGGGGCAGGGGGTGTATCGGGCATTGATGCTGCATAGTCTGGAATGGTGTCGGGCGCAGGGATGCAGCCGTATGCTGTATTCCACGCAGATAATGAATATTGCGGCCCAAAAAGTCTGTATACGTCTGGGCTTTGAACTCAGTCATGCGTATTATACGCTGCATAAATGGTTTGATCACGAGACGGCTTGATGTTGGGGTGTTTTTTTGACGTCGTCGAAAAAACGGTAGCACCATAGAATATCGTGGAGTATCCTCAACGCAGTTGACCCAGGGGAGCGCGAGGGGACACAAGTTCCCTCGCAACCCCATTCTGGTGGGGTGTGTTCGTTTTTCGACTTCGTCGAAAAACGAACACACCCCACGGTAAAATGCCGTCCACGATGTTTCGTGGTGCTACCAAAAAAACACCCGAAAGCTAATATTTGGTGTGACCAATGAATGAAGCAACCAATAACAATCATGAGCACTACGATCCGGTATTCTTTAAACGTTTGGCTGGCATCGAAGACCAACATTTCTGGTTTCAAACGCGCAATCGAGTGATTGCTTCAATGGTGCAGCAATTGACGGCATCGTTGTCGCCCGGCTATCGGGTGCTGGAAGTTGGCTGTGGTACCGGCAATACGCTCCGTGTGCTTGAGCAAGCTTGCCCGACCGGGTCGGTTGTGGGGATGGATTTGTTTGCGGGCGGGTTGCATTTTGCGCAGGAACGGGTGGGGTGCTCGCTCGTTCAAGGAAATATGCGAACTGCGCCGTTTCAGCAGAACCAGTTTGCCATTATTGGTCTCTTCGATGTGCTGGAACATTTTTCCGATGATGTGCAGGTGCTGCGTGATTTGCACCCCATGCTCACGGATGATGGGGTTGTTTTGCTCACGGTTCCGGCCCATGCCTCGCTCTGGAGCTACTTTGATGAATCGTCATGCCACTACCGTCGCTATGCGCCTGCGGAACTGACGCGCAAGTTTCACGCGGCGGGGTATACGGTATCACTCCAGATGCAATACATGGCGAGTATCTTCCCGCTGGTCTGGGTCGGCCGACGGCTGGCGGCGCGGCAAAAGGCGGAACAGACAAGTGACTATGACCATGCGCTTAAACTGACCTTCGATGAACTGCGCATCGTGCCGGTGGTGAATGAAGTGCTCGCCTGGGTACTGGCTCTTGAAGTTCGTTTGATTGCAAAAGGGTACCGATTACCTTTTGGCACCTCGCTGCTGGCAGCAGCCAGAAAAGTTGCACGGTGATATTCATGATTACGATGAAGGAGATTGAGGAGGTCAGCAAGCAGATTGCGCAGACGTTCCAACCAGAGCGTATTATTCTCTTTGGCTCCTATGCAGCAGGTCAACCCGATGAAGATTCGGATGTTGACCTGCTGGTAATTATGCCATTTGAGGGACATAGCCTGCGTAAAGCATTGGAGATACGGCAGTATATACGCCCCCCGTTTCCGCTTGATCTGATCGTGCGTACCCCCGCAGAGGTAGCACAGCGGTTGCAGTGGAATGATTTTTTCCTGCGTGAGGTAACGGAGAAGGGAAAGGTGTTGTATGCAACCTCTCACGAGTGAATGGATTGACAAGGCCGAAGGCGATTTTGCAACTATGATGCGTGAGATGCAGGTGCAAGATTATCCCAATTATGATGCTGTTTGTTTTCATGCTCAACAGTGCGCCGAAAAATATTTGAAAGCACGATTGCAAGAGTCAAATATCCCTTTTGGAAGAACCCATGAGCTTGCTGTTTTGCTAGAGAATATTTTGCCAATAGAGCCAACATTGGAAACATTGCGTCCAGCACTGGAGATACTCACCGAGTTTGCTGTATCCTACCGTTATCCCGGTATTGCCGCCGATGAATCGCTTGCTAAAGAAGCTGTAGTTCACTGCCACGCTGTGCGCGAGGCTCTGCGCCATAATCTGGCAATGGATGATCCCATAGTGCATAGTGATATTCGTGATGTCACCTGTTTTTTGTGGTACGATATGCTGGGTGTGACAGATATTTTTTTCCGCTCACGCGGAAGGAGTGCTGGCGGCCTCAACAGGTGTCACCTGTTTGGTGTGCTGCTTGCGCACGGCAAAAAACACACGCAGCCG
>CAYFVX010000125.1:0-8719 GCA_964346425.1 uncultured Chloroflexaceae bacterium
TTGTTCTGCCGAATACATCGTTTCGTCCATTTGCGCAAATGGACAAAGTCCAGTTGAAAGCATGGGGGGATGAGGGTACACAGGTCCCTTGCACTCCCGCCGGGCGAAACCCGTTGGGGGGACTGCGTACCCTACAATAGTTTGGACAAAGGTCAGAATAGAAGGGGTTGCTACCGAGAGCAAAGACGAAGCTCTCTACGAAGCTCTCTACGAAAAACCTGCAGTTTTGCAGTGTAAGGATAACCAGACAGGAGAGTCTTCTCGCAACCAGCAACCGGTGTTCAGAGATGAACTATTACGTTATCCGTACGATTTCGAGGGTCGTCACGCCGGATGGGGTTTGAACCGTAACTTTCTGGCCCGGTTTCTTGCCAATCAGTGCTGAACCGATGGGTGATTCATTCGATATTTTGCCTTCATATGGCAAAGCCTCGGCACTGCCGACAATTGACCATGTTTCTTCTTCGTCGTCCCCTTCAAAACGAACAGTTACACAAGAACCTATACCAACTTCTCGATGATTGTGACTATCCTCGGTGATGAGTTGCGCATGGGAAAGGATGCCTTTGATTTCACGAATGCGCCCTTCAAGCAGGGCTTGCGAATTTTTGGCATCTTCATATTCGCCACTTTCAGAAATATCTCCAAGCTCTTTGGCTGCCTTGATACGTTCGGCAACATCTTTGCGCCCAAGTGTGGTTAATTCTTCAAGCTCAGCTTCAAGCTTTGACATACCTTCGCGTGTGAGATAAACTGGCTTATCGCTCATTTCTTCTACTGCCTTCTTAGACATAGTTCCCTACCTTACACTTCTACCTGGAAAACGAGTTCTTACGCTCATATTCCTGGTTTTTTTCAGCTTTTAAGGACAAGCAAGTATAGGCAAACCAGGTCTCCATAACATCACCTGGAGAGCTGACAGACCGGGAGGTCTCACAGACCTGCTTTCCAGATGAAATACTAATGATAAATAACAAAGAACTGAGAGCAAAACCCTCAGTTTAACGAGCCACTGTAAATTGGCACGACCATGTGCCAGTTTGGAACCGGTGGCGATGGCTATTATACGCGATTTTAGAGCGTTTGTAAAGGATCTCCACGATAATTGTGCAGAAGTGTGGGGAAGGACTCACGCAAAGCCACAAAGAACGCAAAGCGTAGGGGGGCTGGCATCGCCAAACTCCTACGCATACCGCGTGAGCGGAAAAATTGGTACACCGCCAAAAAGTTTTCAGGTTGCGTAGAACGCAAAAGTATGTATCATGCTGCTAACAATGCGGTGTGTATCTCGAAAACAGCATGCATTCAAGGTTACCTGAGAAGTACACCATAATTGTGTGGATGTGGTCAACCTCTGGAGGAAAAAGCCTATGCTTGATGCCGTCAATCCGGCTATCTTTCGTGCCTATGATATTCGTGGGGTGGTAGATGTTGACTTGACTGACGAAACCTTGATGATTATAGGGCGGGCTGTCGGAACCTGGATCTTTGGATGGGATGGCAAGACTTGTGTGGTTGGTCGTGACGCACGCTGCAGTTCGCCACGTTTCCAGGAAGCCTTCATAGAAGGGCTACGAAAGAGTGGCATTGATGTTATTGATATTGGACAGGTCCCCACACCGGTGATGTATTTTGCGGTTGAGCGCTTGAAGACTGATGCAGGGGTCATTATCTCTGCCAGTCACAATCCTCCTGAGTACAATGGCGTCAAGCTTCGTCGTTCCCATGCTCTCTATGGCAGTGAACCAGTGAGTGGCAGCTACATAGAGGAAATATGTCAGATTGCAAACCGGGGGAAATTTGTCGAAGGGAATGGAACCCTCACGAGCTATAATGTTGAGGATGCTTATGTGCAAAGCGTTACTTCCACACTCCACCTTCCCCCTGTTTACCAGACACCCGGTAAGCAACCACGAGTGGTGCTGGATGGAGGGAATGGGGTTGCCGGTCCTATAGGGATGCGTGTGTTGGAAGCTCTGGGGGCTGAAGTTATTCCACTCTATATTGAACCCGATGGTACCTTTCCAAATCATCACCCGGACCCACTCAAAACGGAAAATCTGCGAGACCTGAGTGCTGCGGTCAAAGCTCATCAGGCTGATATGGGACTGGCTCTGGATGGCGATGGCGATAGGCTTGGAGTTGTAGATAACCATGGGGCGGTTGTCTGGGCTGACCGCTACCTTATCGTGCTGGCACGCTATTTGTTGCCAAAGCGAGCCGGAGCGGTTGTTTTTGATGTAAAATGTAGCAGTGTGCTGGCAGATACTGTCCGTCAATTGGGGGGGACACCTGTGATGGCGAAAACCGGGTATGCCAGTATCTCAGCGAAGATGCGTGAGATTGACGCTATCCTGGGAGGCGAGCTCAGCGGACACACGTTTTCTACCTATCCCAGGCACTATTACGATGATGGCACGTTTGCGGCCGCCCATCTTATTTGTGCGTTGTGTCATATTGGCGAGGAGCAACCACACCATCATCCTGAAGATGGCATGTTGCCGCTGGCAGAAGCCCTGGCTCAATATCCGGTATTGCCATCTTCCAAAGACGATCGTATCCGTTTCAGTGATAGCACTAAATTTCAGGTTGTTGACCACGTTCGTCAATATTTTGAAGGAAAATACCCGCTCATACTGGTAGATGGAGTGCGGGTAGATTTTGGTGATGGTTGGGGGGTTATGCGAGCGTCAAACACTGAGCCAGTCATTACGGCCGGGTTTGAAGCAGTCACTGAAGAACGTTTATACGAGATACGGACGATGATGATTGATGTTGTCGAAACATTCCGCCAGACACTCCATGCTCGAGGTGAGTTGTAGAACGTTCAGGCACAGCTTGCACTGCATGGCCTGGGAAGCAAAATGGAAGCAAATCCAGAGAGGTTTTTGGTTTTCCTGACAAACTGGTATACTGAGCGTAGCTTTGAAGAAAACCAAACGAAACCTGAACACAGAAACCAGACCTATGAGCACATGTCTTCAACTTATCAATACGTTCTGGGAGGGCGTTTTCGCGGTAGATTTTACGCTTGACCAGATTGAACGCCGGTGTATCTATCTCGGGGAAACGCTGCTGGAGCGTGGACAAAACTGTCTGGTGGCCTATGATGCACGCTTTATGTCGAACCTCTTTGCACGAAATATCTGCCATATTCTCCAGCAGCAAGGGGTCCAGGTGTATCTGGCATCTATGCCTGCTCCGCTACCAGCCATCCAGCATGCTTTAAGTCAGCAAGAAGTAGATTGTGCGCTTGTTGTATCGGCTCGCAACAAACCATATTGGTACAATGGACTGGTTTTGCTTAATCCGTCGCTTTCGGATGATCTCAACCCACCGTCGCACTGGTCACCCCGGCAGGCATCTGCTTCCCTCCTATTTATAGACCCGGTTGCACAGGCTGAAAAAACCGATGCTATCCCAACCATAGAGCTTCGTACCCCGTACCTGGAGCATATCCGCAAACATATTGATGTCGCGATTATCCAACGCTCTACGATGACTATTTTTGTTGACCCTATGCATGGGACGCTGGCAGGATATTTGCCGTCCGTTATAGGCGAAGAAAGTCAGACGATGGCTATTTCCATCAATCGTGAGCCGGATCCGTTGTTTGACAGACTCACGCCGCTCCCGGCCGTTTCAAACCTGACCCGCCTGCGTAAACTGGTGCGGGAGAGTGACTCCCACGTCGGGTTAGCTTTTTCGGCTGATGGTACTGCATTGGGCATTGTTGATAAAAATGGTACACAACTTGACAGAACTGATATTACCCTCCTGCTGGCGGATTATCTCGTTCGTCAATATCGCCAGAAGGGTTTGGTGATTGCCCCCCCGCCGCTTGGTGAAGACACTATCTCGATGGCTGGAATCGAAACCTGGAAAAAATCCCTGGGTATTGACGTAGAGATAACTTCACATGCTTCAGAGCGTATCGCAGAGATGTTGCAGCAAAAACGGGAAGACTTACTTGTCGGATGTACCCCGGAAGGTGAACTGGTGATAGGACACTATATCCTCTATCCAGATGCGCTTCTGGCTGGTTTGTTGGTTGTGGAAATGATAGCACGCAGTGGGCGTACCTTGCAATTTTTGCTTGAACAATTGCGGGCCTCCATAGCTGCACCTTGAGAGATATATGCAAACCATCAAAAAACGCCTTTCTTCACTTGTTTATCTGGTCCGTCCATTGATGTTAATGTTTGTTGGTATTGTTGTGTTGTCATTGGGCGTTGCCAGTTTGTTCTTGTGGCTCTACCGTGGCATGCAATTGCCAGATGTTTTTTACTACCTGATGCTTCAGTTTATGCCTGGCCCGACCCGCGGCATTGTATTGCTGGTGCTGGGTCTGGGGGTGCTGGCTGCTGGTATCTGGCATCTCAGTGGGGTCGTGGTTATTCGCCTTCAGGAAGGAGAACTGGCTGAGGGTGAGGTTATTCTGGGCTATCGGCAGGCAAAACGTCCCCCACGTATTGTGGTTATGTCTGGCGGGCCAGGTATGCTTATGCTTGCCAATCTGGGTGAGCATGTTGAACGATTAACATGTATTACGCCCGTGCAAGACCCGGTGGAATATTATTATCGTGCATCGAGCCTGTTCAATACGCAAAATATCTACTACGTTGTCCCGACGCCAACACCTGTCAAGGTGTTTGGACAGTTGGATGACGGGACACGCATGAACGTTATGCATATCAACAGTGTGCCGGGGCTGGCGCATCATCATGTCGAAGACCTGATCCTTGAAACAGAAGAAATCGGCAAAAATGGTCCCCTGCCCGTCACCCGCCTCGCCCGCGAAGCTATCAAGAATGCAGACGCTATTATTTTAGGACCTGGGAGTCTGTTCGAGAGTATTTTGCCGAACTTCCTGATTGGTGAATTGCGTACAGCAGTGCAGCAAAGTAAGGCGGCGAAAATATATATTTGTAATCTTATGACCGAACCAGGGTTGACTGCTGGTTTTGGTGTGGGTGAGCATATTCGCCAGATCAAGCAATTTGGTGGGTTTACGCCCGATTATGTTCTGGTCAATGTGCAACGGATTGATGAAGATGTGCGGCGGGTCTATGCCGATGCACACCAGGCTCCTGTCTATCTTTCCCCAGAAGAATACGAAGAAACCACCGTTCTGGCAGAAGAAGGGGTATCCCGCCGCCACGTCATGGTCGAAGATAGCGTGGTCATCGAGTCTGACCTTGCCAGTTCTGTCATCCAATACACCACGAAAATTAACCAACCGGAAGAAAGAATGGCCGTCCGTGTACTGCGGCACGATCCGCAGAAACTGACGAATGCCATTATTAAACTTCTGCAACGGAGTTCGTAGAGGCAGGAATCCTATGAAACTGGTTGCTTTTGAGGATGAAAGTTGGGTGCATTTCACTCCGCTGGTCTATACCAGGCCAGTCTTTGCGTTGCGTTGTGGGGCATTTACCGCCCTCGAACGGTTGAAAGTCGTTGCGCAAACACTCACGCGGCACCACCCACTGCCCATCAATGCAATCTGTCGTCCGTATTTGATGTCTTGTTATGGTCATCCTGAAGGGGCCGGGGCTTTCCTGCGCGAAAGTGATCCGCTTGTTCTGGTCAATGGTCGTGCTATGACATTGGAATGGTTACCCGACCTGCTCGATGCTCCCAGTGGCACTGTTTATGCGACTCCGCAGGGCGAGTTGCTCGGTGCGCACCTGTCTCCTTCGCTGGCGAGTGCCATCCTTTACTATATAAGCGAGCAAAATGCTCAGGATGCGTTGGAAGAACTCTACCGCTTTGCGCATGTGCAGGAAGTTGAAACACCCCTGCTCAATTATCTGTGGGATTTGATTGCGCAGTCGGGTGAGCAAGTGATACGTGATTTACCGCTTTTGCAGCCACGTATTCCCCGTTGGGAACCACAACATGCGTTTATTACCCTGCGTGGTGGTGAGCACATCTATGTTGCGCCGACCGCTGAATTGGATGGGCCGCTGGTTTTGGATAGCCGCGATGGGCCAATTCTTATTGATGAGAAAGCCCATATAGAGCCGTTCAGTTTTATCCAGGGACCGGCGTATATTGGGCAGGGTACGCTTATCTCCAGTGCGCTTATTCGTGGTGAAACGAGTATAGGCCCCGTCTGTCGCATTGGTGGTGAGGTGGAAGCCAGTATTATCCAGGCATATACAAACAAGCATCATGAAGGGTTTCTTGGGCATAGTTGGCTTGGGGAGTGGGTCAATATTGGGGCGATGACCACGAATAGCGATCTCAAAAATACCTATGGCAATATTCGGGTGACGATAGATGGAGTGGGAACGCTTGACAGTGGGGAGCTGAAATTGGGGGCGTTTCTGGCTGACCATGTCAAACTTGGGATTGGTATGCATCTGACGGGGGGATCAATTATTGGGGTGGGCAGTAGTATTTATGGTATTCATATGATCCCCAAGAATGTTCCTCCGTTTACCTGGGGGGGAGAAGTTTTTCACGAATATCGCATTGAGAGCATGATCAATGTCTCGCAGAAAGTTATGAGCAGACGAAAACTGGTGATGTCGCCCGAATATGAGACGATGCTGCGGGCAATTTTTGCTATCACCCGCGAAAATCGCAATGGTTTGCAGGGGGTATTGCCCACTTCACAACCGTCCAAACCCGCTGTCGAGAAAGGGGTGCTCTCACTCCCCTCTTTGAAACAATGAGGTAATTGGTGGAGGTCTGCGTTTTTCGACTTCGTCGAAAAACGCAGACCTCCACCATCTGGACTTTGTCCATTTGCGCAAATGGATAAAACGGTGTATTCGGCATGAAAATGCCAGATTGGGTTTTTTGCATGGTCGCATGAATCCATGCTCATCCACAATCTCTCCTCACCAATGCTCCTTATTCGTGTACTTCAAAGAGATACGCTTTGGGAAACTGTATGTAGACCTTGTTCCCAACTGCGTATTGTGGGGTTGCGTGATAGACTTTAGCACGAATGATTGTATCATCAAGCGAGACCTGATACTCCGTAAATTCTCCTTTATAGAGCAAACTGGTTACCAGTCCACACAGGGTATTGTCATCAGGTGTATCGCGCAACTGGATATGTTCGGGACGGATAGCATAGGTCGCAGGACGTGGTGTTGCACCATCTGGTTCTATTTCTAGTGTGCCCATGCGGGTTGTCAATTGATTGCTGGTGACCTTGCCCTGCAAAAATGTGGAGATACCAACAAATTGGGCTGCCTGACGGGTAGGAGGTCGTTGAAAGAGGCGGTCTGGACGGTCACAGGTAGCCAGGGTGCCATTGAGCAACAGGGCGGTGCGGTCAGACATCGCGATGGCTTCGCTCAGGTCATGCGTGACCAGTATGGTGGTAATATGCATCTCGCGCTGGATACGCCGTATGGTTTCTTGCATCGTGTGGCGTACTGCGGTATCCAGGCTGCTAAGAGGTTCGTCCAGTAAAAGTACTTCTGGCTCAATGATGAGCGAACGGGCGAGTGCAACGCGCTGTTGTTCCCCGCCGGAGAGCTGCGCAGGATAGCGACGCTCAAAGCCAGGAAGTTCGATAAGGTCAAGCATATCTTTGACACGAGCTTGAATAGTTTTGCGCGGCGTTTTTTTTACCTTGAGGCCAAAGCCAATGTTGTCGGCAATCGTCAGGAAGGGGAAAAGATAGGCTTTTTGAAACATAAGGGCTACCCCACGGCGATTGGCAGGGACAGGCAGAATGCTGCGCCCATTCAGCAATATGTCGCCACTATCCGGGGTGTCAATGCCGGCGATTATTTTGAGAATGGTGGATTTCCCGCTGCCGGAGGGGCCAAGTAATGCAAGCAATTCCCCATGCTGAACCGTCAGCGAGAGTTGGTCAATTGTGGGTTGAGGTTGGCGGGGAAAGGTGCGGGTGAGGTTGTCGAGAACAATTTCAGCCATTCCTTACCCTTACCCATTCACGTTGGAGCAAGCCGTAACAATAGAGACTCCAGAACTGTGCTTTGAAATAGGCGTATTCGCGCAAGAACCCTTCTTTTTGAAACCCGAGGTTTTGCAGGAGATTGATTGATCGGGTATTTTCTGGCAGCACAAGGGCTTCTATACGATTGAGGTCTTTGATGGTAAAACCATAGTCGATTATTTTTCTCAAGGCTTCTTTCATCAATCCCTGCCCCCAGTAGCGACACGCCATGTCATAGCCAATTTCCGCACGCTGAGATTGTGGCGGGAATCCCCAGTGGTTATAGCCACAGGTGCCGATGAGCTGTTGATTTTCCTTCAAGATCATTGCCCAGCGGATGCCCTGGCGGGAGTCAAACCGTTCGGTCATAATTTTGATCAGGTGGTGGGCCTGTCTGGGGCGTTCCATTGCTGCGATATCGAGGTATCTGGTCACAGTTTCGTCTGAAAAGAGGGCAAAGAGCGAATCCGCGTCTTGCGGCACAATCTGGCGCAAAAAAAGGCGGTGCGTGGTGAGTTGTGGAAATAAGCGATACATGATGCTTCTACGTGCGCTGAAAAGAGTACGTTGCGGCTGAGGATTCGCGTTTTGTCAGGGTGAAAAACATAATGCGCTATCGAAAAGGCCCCTTTTCATCGCATATTGTGCTGATTGAATGGGTTTGTGTGCAACGTTTGCAAGAGAAGTCTCCCCATGTACACACTTATATTATAGCCGATTTTGTTTGGTGAAGTGTCGCATGGCTTTCGCAAAGTCTTCTGTCGTATGACAGAAGACTTTGCGAAAGCCATG
>CAYFVX010000126.1:0-8662 GCA_964346425.1 uncultured Chloroflexaceae bacterium
TTTTTTTTTCCCGTTCTTTTTCCCGTTCTTTTTCCCGTTCTTCTTCCTGTTCTTCTTCCTGTTCTTCTTTCTTTGCTACCCGCGATTCACCGAAAAATTGCAGTAATGCTTCACGCAAGATGCTAAATCCAATACCACCAGCCACGCCTATGATAGTACTCAAGACAGTATTCTGAACATGGTCGGGTGAAATGGGTTCAGGATTGGCTACCGCCATATCAACCTGACGTAGCTCATACATCTCCTGAAGACTTTTCACATAGGCAATTGCCCCGGCAGCAATTTCGTTCGCAAGGTCGGCTGCCAGGTCAGGTGATGGTCCGGTAATATGGAGTTTGAGCACAAACGAGTCTGGTAGTGCAACGCAACTGCGCTCATATTCTTCGAGCATACTTGCAGGAACACCAAGCTCTGCTGTTGCTTGTTCTGCCAGATGTATGCTCTGAACAAGTTCGCTATACGTTGTTGCCAGAGCTGTTCGACCGGCCAGCGTATCTATGCTATACAGACGGTCGTAAGTCCCATTAATGTCCGGATTCGGATTGATGACAAACGAGGTATCAACCTCATATATTGGTTGTTGTCTATAGCTAAAGGCCAGGCCAATACCAGCACTTATCAGCGCAAAAGCGACGATAATCCACCAGACACGGAGAATGGCCCAGAGTAATTTTTGAATATCCATAAGACTTTACAGGAATAGATTACTAACTGTGCCGTTCAGGAAGAGGTGTTGTGGATCGTATCCTCTTCCAAGTTCACACGTTTTTGCAAAATTGAAAGTTGTTTCTTGCCATGAGCACACTGCGCATATACTTCCTGCACAGATCTCTTCAGTAAAGCATCAGTCGAAAAATCGGGGAGGAGCAAAGAACTACACCCTGTCTAACATCGTCTCAAATCTTCAAATATAGTGCGAGTATCCTGGATTACTGCGATGTGTATGTAATCAAGCCATCGTTCCTTAACCAGAGAGCGTGCGTGAAGTACGAGAAGGTAAGGAGTACTATAAAGTAGTATGCACCCCGGTTTGCAAATTGTCAAGTAATACGTAAACTGTTCAGAAGTGCGCCAAGGGCCTCACAGAAAACCACAAAAATCGCTTGCCAGATCATTTTCTGGCTCCCCGACAAAGGGACAATCTCAAGTCATAACGTCCTGTTCAAGTGGACAAAAAACCTCCCGCAAAAACCTCGCGGGAGGATTAGTATTCGGCTATGAAGCGAACAGCGAACGAGAAGACTAGTGTGCGCCACGTTGTTCGAGCACTGCGGTGAAGGTGCGCACCAAAATCTGGATGTCAAGCCACAGGCAGCGGTGCTCCATATAGGCAATGTCCAACCGCAGTCGTTCGTCAAACTCCGTCGAGGCACGCCCCGTAATCTGCCAGAGGCCCGTCAAACCAGGTTTGACATCCAACCGCTCGGTGTGCCACAGGTCGTATGTTTCCACCGCAAAGGAGGTCGGTCGTGGGCCAACAAAGCTCATATCACCACGCAGAATGTTCAGGAGTTGCGGCAATTCATCCAGGCTGGTCTTGCGCAGAAACTTGCCAACACGGGTAATGCGCGGGTCATTGGTGATTTTGAAATCGGGCCACTGCAACTCATTCAGGTGTGCCAGTTGCTTTTTCATTTCTTCCGCATTGGGAACCATCGTGCGGAACTTGAAGAGTTTGAAGCGTTTTCCACCCTGACCCGTGCGGTTTTGCATAAAGAAGACGCTACCGTTGGGGTCTTCTATCTTGAGCATAAGCGCAACCAGCAACATCAAGGGGAGGGTAACTGGCAATGTTGCAACAACCAGGGCAATGT
Organism: uncultured Chloroflexaceae bacterium; assembly: GCA_964346425.1. Taxonomy (GTDB): domain Bacteria; phylum Chloroflexota; class Chloroflexia; order Chloroflexales; family Chloroflexaceae; genus JAAUSY01. Next base: position 1,815 of record CAYFVX010000126.1, read on the forward strand.
CCATCACACGTTTTGCAAAGAGATATGCCTGCCCTCGCAACAATGCCCGCTCAGGATTCATTTCCTGCAACCATCGGCTTTGTGTCACGGAGGCTTCTTCTTGCATGACGGCAGATGGTAATGGAGACGAATAAGATTTAACCAGTGACTTTCCGATGAACTTCTGAGCACGATTGTTGATAACTGTAATTGACATGACCAACATCTCCTTTATTCTTACAATTCAGTCAGGGTATAATTCCTTACTCGCTCTTTTACCCCGTCAAACCTTGCATTTTGTGATGTCCAACTTGTTGATTCTGAGCGGTTTCTTCAGATTTTTTCTCGCCATCATTGGAGCCTGAAGACAACGGCCCATTTGAGTTACTTGAAGACTCTTTCAACTGATTTTCCGCACGATTCAGGAGTTCTTCAAACGTCACGGCTTCACCTGGAAACGATGCGATACCAACTTCAAAGGAAACACCCAGTTGTTCAGATGCAGTTTTGCGAATGCGCTTAACCATTGCGTTGGCACCTTCTCCATTGGTCTCTGGACAAAGAACTACCAGACGGCCCTGTTCTTGATGCTCGATAGCAATATCCATTCGCCGCATTTCCTGGCTCACCACGCGTGCCAGACCCATATAGATGTAGCGGCTCATCATTGACTGCTGGACTTTCTGAACTGACCGATGCAGCGACGCTTTGATCGATTCTGGTTCAGGCTCCATCACTACAACAGAGATTGGGCGTTCGTAGCGGCGACCGCGATACATCTCTGTTTTGGCGTTCAATACACCTTCCTGATAGGGCAAAACCCGTTCTCGCACTCCCGCGAAGGTAATATTCTCAACTGCGTCTTCAAAATCGTGCAGATGGAAAGCTACGCGATATGAGAGTAGGATGGTCAACAGCAGGAAAACTATTTCCGTGATGGTGATGTAGGTATACATTCCGCCGAGAACTGGTCGGTTCGTGAACACAAACAGTTTGAGCAGCAGATACACCGTCATCCACGACAACATCCAGCCAAGCATCGAAACTCGCCAGGATTTGGCAACCGCTACAATTGAGAGCACGACCACTACCGCGAGCACATACACGAACGTCGGGATATTGACAAGGTCTACAGCGTAGACATCCAGTCGTTCAATGTTGTAGAACAGTGCCAGATTAAGAACAAGCGCGGTAACATACAATCGTAGCGTATTCATCGTTCCTGATTTCCTGTCAGTCCTTAGAATTCCTGTAAGTATAAATCCCGTTAAACCTATCAGTACTCTTTGTTTTCTGAAGAACGTTTCTGCGTCAATCGAGTACAAATTCTCTCAAGCACTATTTTTATTATTTAACCGAAATTAAACGTTCTTCTTTATGTGACCATCAAATCATCTGGACTAAATATATCATACAAAAAGTACCATGTCAATAAAAAAACCGTTAATTAACGTGAACTTAACCAAAAAACCCTGAAATTAACTCTTTTTAACGTACAAAATCCCAAATTTAACTCTTTTTAACTTAACACAGGGTGTGTTTTTTAATGGTTTTCACTTTTTCATTTTCACATAAAAGTAGTTCCATAGTAGTCCTATCTGAGTTGCCCATGCTATACAATCTTAAATTCTCGCTTCACCGTGACTTGCAAGAACAATGCCAACAGAGCATTCACATAGCAACTCAGGGTTGCTGTAGTGATTAACACAAAAAAATTATAGCATGGGGAAAAGGACGCTATCATCCCTCACCTGGTGTATCCAGTGCATCCGCCAGATAGCATATTGCTCATTGCCCATTCCATTGTTTTGCTATAGATGAAAATGTGCTATTATACCTGCTAGTGAACACGATACGTTAAACCATCCAGAACGATATCCCCAAAAACGTGTTGCGCCACCACCCACCAGCACAGAATGCAAACAGGTGAGGGACATCACCAATACGAGACTATCCAGAATGCCCTTCATAACGCGTACCAGGAATTTGAAAAGTTCGGAAGTCAAGCCAAAAACAAAGGGGGTTTCAATGATAAACGGGAATATCGGCAAGAGGGGAGCGAGAACGTCGGTTTTTACCAACATATTGAAAGATATCTTTGTACCTTTCCTTATACTTCCTCTTTTGCTCAGTGCATTATTCTTTTCCCACCAGACCCGCACAAAACAAGCATGGGCCCAGGAGAATGAACAATGCTTTGACGCAACCGGTTATTGTATCGGTGGTCGTTTTCGTGAGTATTGGGAAGACTATGGAGGGCTTTCGGTATTTGGTTATCCAATTACTCCTGCCTATGAAAAGACGATAGATGGCACTACCTATCTGGTACAACTCTTTGAACGAACGCGCATGGAGCTTCATCCGGAACATGCCCCCCCCTACGATGTGCTGCTTGGTCGCCTGGGGGCTGAATTGCTTGAAGAGCACAAGGCTGCTGAAGGATGGTCGTTGCCAGAACCAGAAGAACCGATGGATGGGTGTGTCCACTTTGATACCGGTTGGAATGTCTGCGGCGATATTTTGCAAACGTTTCAAGCGAGCGGTCTGGAGATAGATGGACAGCCAGGCTTGAGTCTCAGTGAAAATCTTGCGCTGTTTGGCAAACCATTGACTCCTGTGATGCCTATGACCATTGGTGATAGCACCTATGAGGTTCAATGGTTTGAACGCGCCCGTTTTGAATTGCACCCGGAGCTAGAAGCCCCCTACCAGGTGCAGCTTGGTTTGCTGGGCAATGAATTTGATGCGCTTACGAATGAGCGTGCGTTTGCTGAGCAACATGCACAACCAATGCCTGCGTCGGAACCAGAACCCTCTGGCAGCGAACCCGATCCCCAACCGGCCGGTGAGGATGCTGGCAGTTCAAATGCACTACTCGACCAGGGGGATGCCTACCTTGAACAGGGTAATCTTGAACAGGCGATGGCAGCATACAATCAGGCCATCACGCAGGACCCAAACAATGGCTGGGCGTATTATCGGCGGGGCAATGTCTACCGGCAACAAGGCAACTTTGAACAAGCCCTGGCAGACTATACCCACTCCATAGAACTTGAACCAGAGAATAACTGGGCATACTACCAGCGGGGTAATGTCTACCAGACTCTGGGTAATCTCGATCAGGCGATGGCGAACTACAACCAGGCGATTAGCCTTGACCCGCAAAATGGCTGGACATATTACCAACGCGGCAACGTTTACCTGCAACAACAAGCTTTTGACCAGGCCATCGAAAATTATACGCAGGCGATTCAACGGGTGGCGGAAGATGAAAAAGCCTGGATATACATTAGCCGTGGCGACGTCTATCTGCAAGTAGCCGATATTGAGAACGCACTGAATGACTATAACCAGGCTATTGCCAGAGAGCCAGATGACCGTGGACTGTACATCATTCGGGGCAACGCCTATCGGCAGGTCGGGCGTTCAGCCGAGGCTATTGCTGACTATACCCACGCGATAACGCTCAATCCCAACCACCCTGAAGCCTATATGCTGCGTGGTGACCTGTATGAGCTATCAGGTGATACCTACCATGCGATGAAAGACTACTATCAAGTTATCTCGCTTACCAGTCAGGCTATTTCCCAGAATGCCGGCGATGTTTCGATGTATCTCTACCGGGCGGAAGCACATCTCAAACGAGGCAATATCAATCAATCGCTTGCCGATTATGACCTGATACTTGCTCACCATCCGGAACATGCCGAAGCCTTCGTGGGGCGTGGTAATGCTTACGTGCAACAAGGACAACTGGATAAAGCAATGGCTGATTATAACCAGGCTATTGCCTTGAAACCTGCTGAACCCTGGTATTATCTCCAGCGCGGCAATGCACATTTTCATCTCATGCAGGGAGATCAGGCCATTGCTGATTATAACGAGGCGATCCGGCTGAATCTCAATGACCCGTGGGTGTATATCAATAGAAGCAACGTTTTTCTTCATCGCGCAGATACGGAGCAAGCATTTGCTGACATCAATCACGCCGTCAATATGGCTCCTGATAATCTCTGGATTCGGATTGCGCGTGCTGAAGCATATTTCAGAATTGGTCAGCTTGATCAGGCATTTGCTGAATATACGGAAGCCATGAGATTGCATCCTGATAGTGGAGATGCGGCTATGCGACGTGGTGATGCCTACCATAAGGTTGGGGATGAAGCGCGTGCGTTTGCGGATTATCAAGAGGCTATCGCTGATTATACGCAGGACATTGCCAGCAACCCGGAGAGCCCGACATGGTATACAAAACGAGGGGATGCCTACAGCAAGCTTGGAAAAAGCGGGGAAGCCAACGCGGACTACGATCAGGTCATTGGCATCTATAGCCGCGATATTGAGGCCAATCCAGAAGATATCCAGGCATATGCGGGGCGTGCGCGAGCGTATATTGGGAAAAAATCGCATAACAAAGCTGCTGTCAATGACTATACGAAAATCATCCAGCTTCGCCCCTCCAGAGCTTCAGCATACATCCTGCGGGGGGATGTCTACAACACACAGCAAGACCATGAACGTATGCTTGAGGATTACAGCAAAGGCATCGAGCTTAATCCCTATCAGGCTACCTACCATTTGAAGCGCGGTGTCCATTATCACTGGCTCGGCTACGCAGAAGGTGCGCTGGCAGATTTTTCGCGGGCAGCCGAACTTGCGCCGGATAGTGTCTGGGCGTACATCAGCCTCGGTGAAACATACATTCTTGACAAGCTGAACCAGACTGATAAGGCACTGGAAAGCTACACACACGCACTCTGGATAGACCCATACAACACCGAGGCATACTATAAACGCGGGCTATTTTACCAGGAACGGATGCACGCAAAAGAACAGGCTATTGCGGATTTTCGGCGTGTCTTGCAACTGAACAATGACTTTCAACTGGTGCATCGTGCCAATGGAGGACTGGCAGAGTTGGGAGCCAACTAATACCAGTGACGAGTGATGAGTGATGAGTGTGGTACTACCTTTTGCGGCTTCGCCGCAAAAGGTCGTACCACAAAAACTATTTTTTCGGGGGTTTGCAACCCCCAATCCCATGCGCATGAAGCTAACGCATATTTCCCATTGGGGCGAAGCCCCAAACCCCTTTGTGTTTTGGTTTTTTTGCGGCGAAGCCGCAAAAAAACCAAAACACAAGCATGTTTCGGGGGTTTGCAACCCCCAATCCCCCGCTTGGCAAAGCGGTACACTGCTTAGCTTCATGCGCATGGGCTACAGTTTTTCATTCACCCGCACACCGTTTCTGCGCACAATATAGGCAGGAACTCCAACCACGACACAATTCGGCAGCACATCTTTCACCACTACGGCATTGGCTCCAATGATGACATTATCATGGACGGTTATCCCACCCAACACTTTTGCACCAGCCGCAATCCTCACGTTATTGCCAAGTATTGGACGGCAACCTGAATCGGCATTAAATCCAATCGTTACCTGCTGGTTAATCCAGCAATTATCTCCAATAGTCCCATTGATAACTGAGCCAAAGCCATGTTGAATAAACGCCCCTCGACCAATAGTACATGACTTGCGAATGATCAACATGGGATGTTCTTTGTAGAAGACTTTGAAAGCGACCATCAAGATTAGGACTTTCGCTTGTGAAATTTTAAACAAAATGAAAATCCTTTTGTAATGCCGTTTCACTACAGACCGTTGTTCCTGATGGCGACCTAGAAAAGCCATTTGCTTGCGATGAAGCGAAAGTCCTATTGCTGTTTCCTGTCATGATGCCTGGTTGTCTCTTTCTCTCTCTCTCTGCTGACAAACTGGACAAAGGTGCGTGCCGCGTTGAGCGACAAGGATACGCTCAATGGGTGTGCTGCACCGTGGGCACGGTTTGCCTTTTTGCGCGTAGACTGAAAAATATCGCTGGTTCTGGCCTTCCCCTCCATATCCATCGCGGTAGTCTCGTAGCGTACTTCCACCACAAGCAATGGCCCGTTCGAGCATAGTCCGTATAGCCGTATGTAAGCGGGTTACTTCTGCCGGTTGCACGGTGTTTGCGGGGCGCAGAGGGTGCAGTTGCGCATACCACAACGACTCATCTACATAAATGTTTCCCAGGCCAGCAATGCGTTCCTGATTGAGCAACAGTGGCTTGAGCGCAGTCGTCCGATGGGCGAGAATAGCTGCCAGTTTGTCAGCAGTGAACTCCTCAGCAAGCGGTTCAGGCCCAAAAGAATGCGTAAACGTTTCCAGTTCACCTGCCGTAAGCAACTGCACCCGTCCAAACTTGCGTGGATCACGAAAGAACACCCGTCGCTCATCCGTGAGCTGCAGCACCAGATGGGTATGCTGGTCCGCGATAGCGTCGGAACCAAAGACGTTGATGCGCCCCGACATACGCAGGTGCAGGGTCAGCGTCCACCCCTCGTCCAGCGTAAACAGGAGCCATTTAGCACGGCGCCCCACATGTAGAATAGTACGTCCTGGCAGCAAGGCACGAAAGAGGGGAACATCAGGCGTTTTGACCATACGTTCCCAGTCAAGTTTTTCTATGGCGAGAATACGCTGGCTTTGTAGTTGTGGCGCAAGTCCACGGGCAATTGTTTCAACTTCTGGGAGTTCAGGCATAGGTCATGGATGCTCTTGTTGCAATCGGTTGTTCTGTTGCTATTGTACCAGCTTTTTGCAGTACAGGGGCGACGATGCGGTAACTGTTCAGAAATGAGGCAAACAGACGAGCCGCGACCGGGAGGGAGCGGACAAAATGTGCTTACGAAAGGGAAATATCCGCTTACTGACGTGCGCGGCTCGTTTTCTTTCCCGCGAATGTGAACAGTTACACGATGCGTCGCCCTTGCATGGCTTTCGCAAAGTCTTATGTCGTATGACATAAGACTTTGCGAAAGCCATGA
>CAYFVX010000127.1:0-8648 GCA_964346425.1 uncultured Chloroflexaceae bacterium
CAGCACGAGAAAGATAAGCAGGATAATCAGGTAGCCAGGGTCCTGGATATGGACCAGTTGTTGGATTTTGGATTTGAGATTGTGGATTGCTGAATCCGATTGTGGATTGCTGATGTCTGTTTGTGCGATGTGTTTGTTTGTCTGACGTAGCATATGCTTCCGAATTTTGAGTTACTGGTTTTTGCAAAACGGTTGTTATTATAGCATATTTCCTGTCCGAACCTTTGCGTTCTTTGCGCCTTTGTGTGCGGCACTGCACGGACACCATTACCCAAACAACCGGTCGCGGACGTCGCGCAGCAGTTGCTGGATTTTTTTGGTCAACCAGATGCGCAAACACTCTTTTTGCCAGGAACGGATGTAGGACTGCCATGCGGGGTTCAGTTGCGCGGGCCATTGCTGCACTTCGAGCCAACTGACTTCGCCCAGTTCACGCAGGCGGCTGATGTTGGTAGCAACGAGGTAAGAGAGATAGGGCGTGGGTTCAAGGTATTTGATAATGCCTTTGGCCTGCATCATACAGGTGCGGATTTCTTCGATGCGTTCGGGGATGACCTGGATATTAACCCGCTGGATGTCACGCACCCAGGGGCTTTGTTTGCGCACGACCTGGTGGTAGTGGAAGACATCGTCTACACGCTGGTAGCGGTAGCCAGCCCTGGTGACAAGGTTGGCGAGGATGATGTCTTCGTTGCGGTAGAGGTAGTCGTCGTCTATGGTAGGCACAATGTCATCAAAGGCCACCCTGCGCCCCATCTGTGCGCCGGAGAAAGAGCGTGGGTCATTGCTGTAGTCACGTGGCAGTTCAACCATGATGGTGTGCTGGTGACGGGTTTCGATCCAGTCGAGCTGGTTCTGATGCTGGCAGGTGGTGTCAAACCAGCCGGGTGGCAGGTAGACATCCGAGTGCAGGTAGACAAACCAGTCGGTTTCGACCGCTTCGATGAGTTTGCGGATACTATAACCCAGTGAGGTAAACTGGCGATGGTCGAAGATGGTCACACGGGGAAACTGACGCACGATATCCAGCGAGTTGTCTATGCAGCCGCCATCACCGATGAGCAAGCGAGACACCGGGATTTCGCGGTAGATGGAGCGCAGGTTACTGTGCCAGAGTTCATTGGTATGGATCACGGGGATGATGACATCCACTGCCTCGGACGGCTGGCTGATGAAGCGGTCTACGAATGGTTCATCGCTGTAATACTGTTGGAAGATAGAAGGTGTCTGGTTCATATCACTAACTTTGCAGATTGCCGAATTTAAACTGCCAGGAACGCCAGAAGACGCCTACTCCCTGCCCCCCAACCACTGCCCTCACAAGGGTAGACTTTTTTTCCTATGCAAAACCACACCGGGAATCGTAGCCGCGGTTTGTAACCGCGGGTTCTTCCCACATGTGACGTTTCTTTCGCGGCTACAAGCCAGATTTTTTGTCGGAGAGAAACATCACATGAATCGTGGCGACCGCGGCTCCAAGCCGCTGCTACGGTATCCCGATACCGCTTTGCAAAGCGGTTGACAAAAAGTCTACCCATGTGAGCGGTTCCCTGCCCCCTGCCCCCACTCAAGCTGCTCGACGTTCCATTCTAGCCGCGGGCGCACGGCGCAGTCGGGCCAGTTGCGGCGATAGTTGCCGCGCACGCCGTCTTCATCCAGCGAGTCGCTGACAGCAAAGGCGACGACGTTGGTCAGGTTCAGATGCATGATGGGCGTGTCGAGATTTTGCGACAGGTTGATCTGGATAGAAAACTCGCCGGGATTGAGCAAATCGCGTGGGATATGGCAAACGCTGCGGTACGTCCCCGATGGGCGTGCGGTGTTGCACCAGGGTGAGTTGCGATTATCGAGCGACATGAAGATGCGCACCCCCATCGCGTTGAACAGATAGATGTAGGCATCCAGCGGGCAGGGTTGCAATACCTCATAGATAAGCTCAATCCAGATATCATCGCGTACCGTAAAAGCTGTGCAGATGTTGCCATCTTCGCCCAGCACACGCGCCGCCCAGAGACGAGCCACATGGTTGCCGGGGGCTTCGTCTAACGTGTTCCAGATGCGTTCGCCTTCCTGGTTCAGGCCCAGGCGCAGGTAGGTCAGCGTGACATCGGCGGCGGTACCATCCATGGAGAGGTTGCCTTTGTTGAGCAGGATGCCGCGGGTGCAAAGCTGGCGGATAAGTCCCATGTTGTGGCTGACGAAGAGTACCGTGCGGCCTGTCTTTGCCACGTCGCCCATTTTGCCCAGGCATTTTTTTTGAAATTCGGCATCGCCAACGGCGAGCACCTCATCTATGACCAGGATTTCGGGTTCCAGATGGGCAGCAACAGAGAATGCCAGTCGCATGTACATACCAGTGGAGAAATGTTTGACCGGCGTGTCGAGAAATTTCTCGATTTCGGCAAATTCGACAATTTCATCGAACTTGCGCTGGATTTCGCCGCGGCGCATGCCGAGGATAGCCCCGCTGAGCGCGATATTTTCTCGCCCGGTGAGTTCAGGGTGAAAGCCAGTGCCTATCTCAAGTAGAGAACCAACACGACCACGTATGCCTACTCTGCCCTCGGTTGGCTCGGTGATGCGCGAGATAATCTTGAGCAGGGTGCTTTTGCCCGCGCCGTTGCGCCCCACAATGCCAACAACTTCGCCGTGTTCAACGGTAAATGAAATATCGCGCAGTGCCCAGAAGATGGTGCTACGCTGGCTGTCGGGTTGCGGGTAGCCACGCTGCTGGATACGGTTGCGCACCTCGCGAAGCGGAGCTTTAACGCCTTCTGCCAGCGTGTCGCGTAGCGATTTGTAGCTATACATACCGGCCGCCGGTCTTTGCCCGATACGATAGCGTTTGCCCAGGTTTTCGAGCTGGATTGCTGTCTTGCTCATATGACATCCGCGAAGGTGCGTTCCATGCGGCGGAAATAGAACAGACCGCCGATGGAGAGCATGATAACCATACCTATCGAAACAAGCAACATGGGGCCAGGCGGTTGTGCTTTGCCCAGCATGGCCCAACGGAAGCCTTCAACGACGCCTGCCATCGGGTTGAGGCCATAGAGAGGCCGCCAGAATTCGGGGACAATGCTGCTTGGATAGGCAATGGGCGTGCTAAACATCCAGAACTGTGTCAGGAACGGGATAACGTAGCGTATGTCACGATATTCAACGTTCAGCGCAGAAAGCCACAGACCGACAGCAATGGCGGTGGTAATTGCCAGCAGCACAAAGAGCGGCAGGGTGACGATAGCCAGCGTGGGAAAAACACCATAGTAGATCATCATAGCAAGCAGCAGCACAAAGGCGATGGCAAAGTCCATCAGGCCAGCCATCGTCGCCGAGATAGGAATGATGAGCCGCGGAAAGTAGACTTTTGAGATAAGTTTTTCATCTGTGAGCAAACTGTTGCTCGACTGGGTAAGCGCAAAGGCAAATAGCGTCCACGGTAGCAGGGCGGTATAGGCAAAGATGGGATAGGGAATACCATCGGAAGGCACTTTTGCCAGTCCGCCAAAGAAAATGCTAAAAACGACCATCGTCAGAAAAGGTTGCAACACGGCCCAGGCTGCGCCGAGTGCCGTCTGTTTGTAGCGAATTTTGATGTCCCGCCAGGTCAGGAAAAAGAGCAGTTCGCGATATTCCCAGATTTCGTGCAGTCTGAGCGTAACCCACCCGCTGGAGGGAGTCAGCCAGATAAGTGGAAAATCATCAATGTTGCTGTGCTGCTGCTCGGGCGTATCTGACGATTGCGTTTGGATAGGCATCTGGGCTTGCGCTTGTGCCTGGGCTTGCGGATCGCCAGCAGCAGACTGGCTGGCAGATTCGTCTGGTTGGACAGATGATGGTGTTTTGCTCATGGATGTTTCAGAATGCACCGTAGACAGCAGACCATAGACAATAACCGGTAGACAGCAAACCGTAGACGGTGAACGATAAACGACAAATCGGTGTATATTGCATCATGATGCCAGATACAGTTAATCACGTCACATTATTCCTGGTAAAGCAGGTGGGCATCACGCGTATCACCGATAGTACGTATAAATCCTGATTTACGGTATACTGTGTCTTGCGTCCCTTTGTTACTATTAAAGATTATCGTACCAGAGTGGTGGTAAGCAGTCAAACGTGAATTGAGGAGGATATTGTTTGTCGGAGCAAACACACACGCCAACGTCGAAACAACGGTTGCTACACTGGTTTGATTATGTCGTGCTGGCGGTAGTAGTCGTTGGCATAGGAATAGTTGCACGAGTTGCGGCGGGAGCTTTTCCGTTGACAGCAGATGACCTGTTGTACACATCGCTTGCAATGCATCCGAAAGCTGACTGGTTCCGCTATTTACATATCTACGTGCTCAAACTGTTTGTTGACCTGACCGACCCGTTTGCCGGAGCCAGGTGGTTCTGGTTTGTCACGGCTGGTGTTTCGTCTGCACTGGTATATGTGAATGCGCGGATTCTGTGTCCAACCAACACGGTGTTGCACGGTTTGTTGGCGCTATGGCTATTTTGCGCTTCACATGCGGTCTTTTTCTATGCCGGTTCGCCACTGTCGGATTATACGCAGTTGCTGTGGATTATGCTGCTGCTGTGTTGCTATCTGCTGTATCATCGCGTGGCGCGGTATCGGTGGATGCTGATGCTGGCGATAGGCATGCTGCTGGTGTTTGCGGTGGACACCAAGCCCACGAGTATCAGCCTGGTGATACTGCTACCCGGTCTGGGCATGGGTGCAAATGAGCGGTTTGACTGGCGCGTGCTTCTAAAAAATATGTTCTGGTTAATAGGTGGCGGACTGGCTGGCTTGCTGGTTTTGATGAAGTTGGACCAGATGTTTCTGGATGACGCACTGGTGCGGTTTAGCAGTGTAGCACAGACAGTGACGTTCTGGTATGAGCTTGTGCTGCACCATCCACAAACGTTGACACCGGCGGCCATTGCGCCCTTTCAGCAGATGATAGGGTTGCCAGAAGAGTTTCCAGAGGTCTTTGGAACGGATATTTTTCGTATGCCTTCACGCCATCAGATTATGCACGCGGTCTGGTATGAAGCTCTGACAATCCACGGCGGTATTCTGATGTTGTTTCTGCTCTGGGTGGTAACGGGAGTACAGAGTCCTCTCCGTCGTTGGCGAATGGCAATGCATGTGTTGTGGCTGTTTCCTATGTCATTATTTCTGGTATTGACGGTCAGTACTCTATACTACACGTTTGGCAGCGAGCGGCATTTTATCCCTGCGCTGGCGGTGATGAGCATACTGGGAGCCCAGTTTCTGCCGCTTGAGGCACGCGCATCGTCGCGGCGATGGTGGCGGGTGGTCGCGGGAACAGCGACACTCGCATTGCTGCTGGCGGTAGGGTTTCATCTCTTTGTCACCCGGCTGGCACACAGTCAGTTTTTGCACGAGATGCACCTCTACCGCGGCTATATCTATCCCTTCGGTCTGTTCGGAGTGCTGGCAGTCTTTCTGTTTGTGCGCCACTGGTCGGCTGGCTGGCTCTTTGCGTTGTTTGCATGCTTGTTTGTGGTGACGGTCTATCCAGTGTGGCAGATTCCCAGGGTCATGCAAGAGGTCTCGGATATTGCAGAAGACCGGGTTGCGCCATTTGTGGCGTTTGAAGATTACATCGTCTCTACCGATAGTATGGTGATATTTTTTTCGCCGGCGGTGCAGCACTTTCAGTATGAGCAATCGTATATTTATGGCTGGATGTTTGAGGTCTTTTTTGATCAGGATGTGAAGGACAATCAGTTTGTCAACGGTGGCACGGTTGAGCAGATGCTGGAGCGTAGCCTCTCCTACCTGGTATTTACGCAGGCGGAGTGGTATGGGCTAACGGATGCGGTGCGGTCACAATTGCAGGCTAACTATGTGTTGCAGCGTGAGCCAGAGAAATCGCTGGTGTTCGCGGCCAGACGTGACTATCTGATACAGGCGGCAGAGCAGGTGCTGGCTCAAGAGGAAGTGCCAGCCAACCAGCAGTATCGTGCATATGTAGGGCGGGGGGTGGCACGTATGGCAGCGGGAGACTCCCAACAGGCAGTCGATGATTTTGCGCAGGCAGTGGAGATTGAACCACACCGAGTAGCAGCCATGTTGGGGTATGGACAGGCACTGTGGCAGCAAGGACAATTGTGTGCAGCCCTGGATGAGTTTATGCAAGCGGAGAAGCTGGCACCAGACAATCGAGATGTGCTGATTGCCCGTGGTTTGCTGTTGGCAGAAGCGAACAAGCCGCAGCAGGCAGACGAGCCGCAACAGGCGGATGAATCGCAGCGAGCGGAGGATGTTCTTGACCGCGCATTGCCGCTAACGGATCCTTACCGTTATGGGTTACGCTCGTTGGAGGTCTATACCCAGGTGACGAGGATGTTGCCTGATTATGCGCCAGGCTTTTTCTTTCGCGGGCGGGTGTTTGAGCAGCGTGGCAATGCAGAGCAAGCATTGCAAGATTATACGCAGGCTATCTCGTTGACGGATAAGTGGTTTGCCCCGTATGCCAGTCGGGGTAGCCTGTTGTTTGCGCAGCAGCAATGGGCACGCGCAGTGGAAGACTTTGACCGTGCGCTGGCATTGCAACCGGCGACACCGGTGTTTTATGGCTGTTCCGAGCACCAGCGCGAGTTTGTCAACTGGTTTTCTCGCGTGCTGAAGAATGAGCCAGTGCCATCGGGGACGCTACAGGAATGTCTGCTGTTGCAACGCGGTCATGCGTATCAACAGTTGGGCGAGCAAGAGAAAGCACAGGCAGATTTGCAGCGCGTGATTGAGCTAAGCACGGACCGTCAGATAACCGAGCAGGCGGAAGCGTTGCAGCGTTGAAACGTTGCAGCGTTGCAGCGTTGCAGCGTTGCAGCGTTGCAGCGTTGCAGCCAGGACCGAAACAGGGCAGCAAATTTGCGCAATTGGGTATCTGCACATATCATGGACAGATGCATAGCATTCCTCCTGGAACACAACAAACAAAACATGAAATCTCTTTTTTACCACAAAGGAGTGCCATTGTTCAAGGTGTGTGTTCCAGGATGCTCTTCATGCTCAAGGAGTACTTCAAAAACAACATAACGTTAAAAGGTGCAAAGATAGGGCATGATGTATCGCGCAACACGTGAACGTCAATGAGCAATCACGGTAATCAAGAAAGAGGTGTATCTATGGCTTCTCCTATTGCCCGCACGGTTCTGCTGATGAGCATGCTCATACTGTTTATTACCGCCGGAACACAGCAAGGATTGGCGCAGACCGACCAGCGTTGTTTCGAGGAAACTGGCTACTGCATCGCAGGAGCCATCCGCGCCTACTGGGAGCAGAATGGTGGCCTGTCCGTATTTGGCTATCCCATTACGGAGCAGCGTGCGGAAACCATCGAAGGCATGACGTTTCCCGTACAATGGTTTGAGCGCGACCGGCTGGAAGACCACGGGGCGCAGGGCGTGATGGCCGGGCGGCTGGGCGCGGACATCCTGGCACAACGCGGCACCCCCTGGGAGAGTTACCCACAGGTGGAAAGCGCAGCAGAAGGATGCACCTTCTTCCCCGAAACGAGTCACAGCGTCTGCGAACCCTTCCTGAGCTATTGGCAACAGCATGGTGGCCTGGAACGCTTCGGTTACCCCATCACCCAGGCAATGGAAGAAACCATCGGTGACTGGACCGGTACGGTGCAATACTTTGAACGTCGTCGTATGGAGCACCACCCGGAGAACGCTCCGCCATATGACGTGTTGCTCGGCTTGTTGGGCAAAGAAATGAACCCCACAGCCACCACTGCGCCCCAGACAGGCACCGGTGGGAGTGGCAGCACGGCACCGGCGAGTTGGCAGGAATTTACGCCTCCGGATGGTGGCTTTTCGGTGCTGATGCCCGGCACCCCCCAGGAAGACCGTAGTACATCGCAATCGGATTTCGGTCAGATAGAAACCGTCAATTTTATAGTTGAAGCTAGCTCTGGTTCTGTGGCATACGTTGTGTCCTATGCCGACTTTCCACCAGAACTGTTGGCTTCTATAGACCCCCAGCAAGTGCTCAACCTCGCTGTTGAACAGCAAATGCAACAGCGAAATTTCACCATCATGAACCATCGCGATATAACGCTGAATGGACATGCAGGCGTCGAGTTTACCGCAACTGGAACGATTGAAGGACTGGCAAGTACAGCGAAGAGCCGCGTTTATATGGTCAACAATCGGTTCTACATGCTCATCTGTGTAGCAGTAAACGATTATTACTCTGAGGAAGACGCAACTCGCTTCCTGGAATCATTTACGCTGCAGCCCTGACCATGCAGGAAGTGGGGAGTGGGTTTATGCTGCTACGCAGCACAAACCCACTCCCCACTCCCTCACATGTGGAGACTTTTTCGAGGAAAAGAACCCCGTTGGGAATCGTAGCAGCGGTTTTTAACCGCGGGATCTTCCCCATGTGACGTTTTTTCCGCGTCTGCAAGCCACACTCCTTGTCGGAGAGGGACAATATATAAATCGTGGCTACAGCGGCTAAAAGCCGCTGCTACAGTATCTCGCAACCGCTTTGCAAAGCGGTTTCCAAAAAAGTCTACACATGTGAGATCCCCACTCCCCACTCCCCACTCCCCACTTTCTCACGTGTAGGTTTTTAAAAAGAAGAACGTAAGTTCTCAAGAAGTCGCTTCC
>CAYFVX010000128.1:0-8646 GCA_964346425.1 uncultured Chloroflexaceae bacterium
TTTCGCAAGGCGAAACATGCACGCAAGAGCGTGCCAGCCCATTCTGGTGGGGTGTGAGGGAACCTGGTTCCCTCACGCACCCACAGGTGACACCCATTGAGGGGGCCCAGCCCCAACTCACATGTGGAGACTTTTTCGGTGGCAAGAACCCCGTTGGGAATCGTCGCAGCGGTTTTTAACCGCTGGAACTGCCCACTTGTGACGTTTTTTCCGCGTCTGCAAGCCACACTCCTTGTCGGAGAGGGACATTCCATAAATCGTGGCGACCGCGGCTACAAGCCGCTGCTACCGTATCTCGCAACCGCTTTGCAAAGCGGTTTCCAAAAAAGTCTCCCCATGTGAGCGCAAAACCGCCCCTTTTGTGGGACTCTGTTGGTAAACCCCATCTCCTGTCCGGACCTTTGCGGCTTTGCGCCTTTGCGCGAGGCCCTGCCCGGATTTTACCAACAGAGTCCTTTGTGGGGGTTGGCGGCGAAACCGCCAGCGAGCAAGCGGACGCGTATTTGCGCGAAAATACGGTAGATTCGTGAGCGTGGGCGAGGCAACGCTGTTGCCTCGCCCACGCTTCACATCTTCATCCGCCACTGCCGCAAACACCGCTTCTGCAGCAAATCGGGCAACATCTGCACCCCCAGACCTGGCGCAGTCGGCACCGTCAGCGTCGAATCCCTATTCAAAATAAAATCCGGCTCCGCAATATCTTCCTCATAATAGCGGTTGGAAGCGGAAATATCGCCAGGAAACTGGAAGTTTGGCAACGCAGCAAGCGCAACATTTGCTGCACGCCCGATGTTTGTTTCCAGCATGCCTCCGCACCACACCGGCACATTGCGCTCCTGGCACAGATCATGTATCTGGCAGGCTGCGCTGTTCCCCCCCACCCGCGCCACCTTGATATTGATAATGCGGCAGGCATCCATATCCAGGGCCCAGCGAGCATGATGGACCGACTGAATACTCTCATCCAAACAAATCGGCGTCGTTATCTGTGCTTGCAAACGTGCATGCTCCACAATATCGTCGTGATGCAGCGGTTGCTCGATCATCAGCAGTTGAAACTGGTCGAGTTCACGAAAGATATCCGCATCTTGCAAGGTATACGCCGCATTCGCATCTACCTGCACCAGCAGATCGGGCCAGTGCTGGCGAACCAGCCGCACAATCTCCACATCCCAGCCAGGTTTTATCTTGAGCTTGACCCGACGATAGCCACGCTCAACGGATGCCTGCACCTGCGCCAGCAATGCCTGGGGCGAGGATTCTATCCCCAGGCTAATACCCACCGGAATGCGCTCCTGCGTCCCGCCAAGCTTGTCTGCCAGCGACACATTTTCAGCACGAGCAAACAGGTCCCAGAGACTATTTTCCAGCACGGAGCGGGCCATCGGATGACCACGGATAGCGCGAAAGGGTGCAAGAATATCCGCCGGTGTTTCTACAGCCATTCCCACAAGAGAGGGCACCAGCATATCGTGCAGCAACGACCACGCCGTTTCTATCGTTTCATACGAATAGAACGGTTGATAGACCACCGGGCATTCGCCCCACCCCGTCAATCCCTCGGCATGCACCGCCGTCAGAAGACAGGGACGCATAGTCTGGACACCAAAGCTCGTTTCAAATGGATGGATGAGCGGCAACTCGATATGATAGAGTTCTATTTGTTCAATACGCATAGGCTTAACGTTCTAGCAGATACCAGACCTGCCCCTGGTCGGTGAGCAGGTCTGTAACAGTATATCCACAGGCAAAAGCAGTTTCAAAAAACTCCCGCGTGTGATAACGCCACTGTTGCACCAGCTCAAGATTGGTATGCTTCATCGTTTGAATGTCGGGAGGAATTTCAATCAGCAGCCGGTCCGCATCAAGCTGATGCGAGAGCTCCGACAATGGATGTGGCTCCATCGGGTTGAGCCGCGGGATACTCCGTTCTTGCATATCTTGCAGCGAGGCAACGCGATAGGTTCCATCCAGGTGACGAACAACCCGCGGCGAGGTGATGCGCCATTCAACTTCAAAGCGGTCAGTGGGGACGCCAGAGTCGAAGGTCGTGCCATAAACATTGCGCAAGTAAGAGTTGCAGGTCACCCCAAGTTTGCGGAAGTTGAAATAGGCATTGCGTGGCAGCAGCGGGTCAAATGTCCACGTAATAAGTTGGAAACCCTGTGCCTGCAGGTGCTCCCGCTGGTGGCACTTGAGCTGATAGCCAATATCAAGGTTCTGATAGGCAGGCAAAACCCCTGCCATATGGGAACAATGTTTAATCTCGCCCGAACGGGTTCGCCCCAGAAAGCTGAAAACAAAGCCGAGGAGTCCCGTGTCATGATTTTTGGCAAGATTGCTGAACGCTCCCAGCACAAGCCCACCGTGCCGATGGGCAGTAATGAGCATATTCAGCGGGACTATGGAGAGATCATCCATCCCCCAGGCTTCCCGTTGCACCTGCTCAACTGCACGGTATTCAGCCAGCAATTGCACTGGACGGATGGTTATATGCATGTCAACCTCATCATTCTTTCAACGCATCAATAACTGCACCTTGCAGATTGCCGCGTGTCTGGATACTGCTCAGGTCAGCCCCCAGATGCACCAGCGTCTGGGCCATTGTTGGCCCGATGCCCGTCAGGACAACCTGTGCCCCGAGGAGCTTGACCGCCTGGGCAGCCTGGATGAGGGCATTGGCAACCTGCGTATCTACCACCGCAACGCCCGTAATATCGAGAATGGCCGTATCTGCCTGATAGGAAGCGATACCTTCCAGCAAGTGTTCCATCACCATCTGCGCCCGATTGCTGTCAATATTACCCACCAGCGGCATCAGCACCACATGGCTGGAAAGCGGAATGAGCGGTGTGGAAAGCTCACGGATGGCAGCACGCTGGGCTTCAATCACCTGTTCTTGCATTTCTGCCCGTTCCTGTTCGGCTTGCTGCTGGGCACTGATGTCCCGGAACATGCCGACCAACCCGAATGGCTGGTCCTGGGTGTCTTTTATCAGGTAGCCAGTAGAATGAACATCTATACGCGTCCCATCCTGGCGTTCAAAGGTCAGGATGCCCTGCCATTCACCCTGTTCGGCAGTGGCTTGCACAGCTTCCAGCGCAGCCGGGCGCAGGTCCTCAGGAAAGATATCCAGAAACCCTCTGCCGACCAGCGAATCCGAACTTCCCAGCAACGCAGAAAAGGCCGGGTTGGTAAAATCCATCATAGCATTCAGATCGCCGCGGGCAATGGCAATCGGCGAGTTTTCTGCCATAAGCTTGAACGAGCGCAGCGCATCTTCAGCCTGTTTGCGTTCAGTAATGTCGGTGGAAAAGCCGCCCACACCGGAGATATTCCCTTCCGCGTCAAAGATAGGAAAGCGCACATCGAGAAAGGTGTGCGCGGTGTTATCAACCTCTGCCACTTGCTCGCTTGTCAGTGGTTGACCACTTTCCAACACACGAGTATGGCGGGACCATAATTTCTCCAGAATGTCGGAGGGTATCAGATCTTGCATCCGTTTGCCAATGATTTCTTCGACTGGTATATCGAGCAATCTGGCAAAAAACTCGTTGGCAAGGGTGTAGTAGCCTTCCCGGTCGTTGATATAGACCACAGCAGGAATGTTATCCACAATACCTTTCAGCAATGCCTGGCTCTGGCGGAGATCCTGGGTCCGTTCAATAACGCGTTGTTCCAACTGCAGATTGACTTCGTGCAACTCCTGCTGCAGTTCTTGCTGCCGTTCTTCCGAACGATGTCGGCGCGTAATATCCTGCGCAATACCCAGTACCCCGAAAAGAGTACCATCTTCATCATACAGCGGGATTTTCTTGGTATCAAAAACATGCAAACCATCCTCAAACAGGGCCGGGTCATAAGGATTGAGGATGGTTTCACCGGATTCTATCACTGCCTGATCGTCGGTGCGAAAGCCGCAAATACCTTTTTCGGCATCCCCCAAAATCAATTCCTCCGGAAAGCCAACTTCCCAATCATCCTTGCCGAGCATTGCCACTGGCGTTGAACCCACGCCTTGCGCTATATCACTGTTTGCGAGGAGATAGCGGAAATTGCAATCTTTGACAAAAATAAACCCCGGAACGTTATCAACAAGGACGCGCAGGGTTGCTCGCGCTTGATAGGAGGTCATACGGACAGCCGTCTGGCTGTCCGTCGGTTGTTTGAGGACACGGTTTTCCTCTTCCAGGGTAGCGATACGCTGCTTGAGTGTAGAAATTTCTTCTTTCAGAGTAGCATTCTCTGCTTGCAACGCGGCAAGCGTTTCGGGATTTTCAGTCATCCTGCGGTATCTCCTCAAATACTGGTAGCTATCATTCGTGCCTTTTGATGCGTCTTGTGCATCATCACGTGCTATTATAGCATGGGAAGGGGATGCGGCGGAATATTTTGCAAATTGTGTTTGATACCATGTTCGGGTGAACAGTTGTGAAAACAGGTACGTTCGAGCTCATTGCAGACACTCATCACTCATCACTCATCACTCATCACTCGTCCTGGTATGACGCTTGCATAAGGAGGCGAGATACAAACATCCTCTGCTCCGGAGCCGCAAAAAATCTGCTGTAACCAGGGAAAACCTCCGTGAAAGTGTGAAAGACGTATGTTTGCGTGTTGTGGTATCATAATGCATCGTGAAAGCAAAGGAGACAAAAGGATATAACTGATGGGCTATATTGTCGTTTTACTCATTATATTTCTGGTTGTTTTGCTGCTGGTAGGCGGATTAGGGATTGGCATAGGGTTTCTCTTGCAATGGGTTTTTCCTGCTATTGAATTGGATATGGGTATCATAGCCGGGGTAATTATCGCAGGCTGGACAATCAATTTCGCAACACGTCTTATCAACTTTTTAGAGTCATCACGTGAAATGATCGAAGATTCCGAAGAGACCGTTCGTGTACAACCCTATCCCTGGAACATCCCGCCTGATATTCCGCCGCCGCCCAGGAGTAAACGCAAGCGGAAATAACCGAAAGACCTCTCCAGATCGCTGGAACTATCACACATCATGTGAAGGAGTTGTGCTTACGAATGCCGAAAAGAACTGATATACAGACGGTGATGATCGTTGGCTCTGGCCCAATTGTCATTGGTCAGGCATGCGAATTTGACTATTCCGGCGCGCAGGCGTGCAAAGCCCTGCGCGAAGAACACTATCGCGTGGTTCTGGTCAATTCCAACCCGGCTACGATTATGACGGACCCGGAACTGGCGGATGCCACCTATATTGAACCACTGACCGTGGATAGCCTGGAGCGCATTATTGCAAAAGAGCGTCCGGATGCTCTTTTGCCCACAGTTGGCGGGCAGACAGCCCTCAACCTGGCAATCGAACTGCATGAAGCAGGGGTGCTGCAACGCTATGCAGTGGAATTGATCGGCGCATCCGCCGAGGCTGTGCGCATTGCGGAAGACCGCCTGCTTTTTAAGGAAAAGATGATTGAAATAGGACTGGAAGTAGCCGACAGCGGTATTGCCCATTCGCTGAGCGAGGCGCACGACGTGGTGGCAAAAACAGGCTTTCCATCCATTATCCGCCCCTCTTTTACCCTCGGTGGTGAAGGTGGTGGCACAGCCTACAATATCGAAGAGTTTCGTGACCTGGTAGAGCACGCGCTGGATATTTCACCGATCCATCAGGTGCTTATCGAGGAAAGTGTGCTGGGGTGGAAAGAGTTTGAGCTGGAGGTAATGCGTGACTGCGCGGACAATGGGGTCATCATTTGCAGTATCGAAAATATTGACCCGATGGGGGTGCATACCGGCGATAGTATTACGGTGGCACCTGCAATGACATTGACCGACCGGGAATACCAGCAAATGCGTGATATGGGAATTGCCGTGCTCCGAGCAGTTGGCGTAGAAACCGGCGGGAGTAACGTTCAGTTTGCCGTCCATCCCCAAAATGGTCGTATTTATGTGATTGAAATGAATCCGCGCGTCAGCCGCAGTAGTGCGCTGGCAAGTAAAGCGACCGGCTTTCCGATTGCCAAAATTGCGGCAAAGCTGGCGGTGGGGTATACGCTGGATGAACTGCCCAACGATATCACCCGTGAGACGCCAGCCAGTTTTGAACCGACGCTCGACTATGTGGTCGTGAAAATACCCCGCTGGACGTTCGAGAAATTTCCGGATTCCAACACCATTCTGGGCACACAGATGAAAAGTGTGGGCGAAGTTATGGCTATCGGGCGCACATTTGTGGAAGCCTACCAAAAAGCCTGGCGTTCAATGGAGCGTGGCTATGCCGGCTGGGGGGCAGATGGCAAGGAACAGATTGAACCGGAATTGCTGCGCGAACGGCTGATTACCCCCCATCCCGACCGCCATTTTTACATCCGCTATGCATTGCAGAGTGGCATGAGTCCTGCACAGGTGTCGGCATTGACAAAAATTGACCCCTGGTTCATCCACCAGCTTGAAACCCTGGTCAACTTTGAAGGACGCGTGCGGGCATTTTCGTTGCAGACGATACCGCCCGACCTGTTGCGCCAGATAAAGCGCATGGGCTACAGCGATGCGCAAATTGCCTACCTGCTACAACCTGCACATGCCACCGAACCAGCAGCCCCGACCGACCAACAAACACAGGCAACCGCCGCGCTCAGACAGGCACCAGAGCTGGCGGTGCGCCAGAAGCGCAAACAACACGGGATTACGGCCAGTTACCACTGTGTGGATACCTGTGCCGCCGAGTTTCCGGCCTTTACGCCCTATCTCTATTCCTCGTATGAGAGCGAGGATGAGGCTGTTCCCAGTTCGCGCCCGAAAGTCATCATTCTTGGCAGTGGCCCCAACCGCATCGGGCAGGGCATTGAGTTTGACTATTGTTGCTGCCATGCCGTCTTCGGGCTACGCAAACTGGGTTTCGAGACAATTATGGTCAATTGCAACCCGGAAACAGTCTCAACCGACTATGACACAGCGGACCGTCTCTACTTTGAACCTTTAACCCTGGAAGATGTCCTCAACATTGTAGAGATTGAGCAACCAGATGGCGTGCTGATCCAGTTTGGTGGACAGACGCCGCTGAAACTGGCACGATCATTGGATGCGATGGGGGTGCCTATCTGGGGCACTTCGCCCGAAGCGATTGACCTGGCGGAAGACCGCGACCGCTTCGGTATACTGCTCGAAGAGTTGAATATTCCTTCGCCGGAGCATGGCAGTGCCACCTCCTGGGAAGAAGCCTATGCTGTTGCTGCTCGCATCGGATATCCCATAGTGGTACGTCCTTCCTATGTGCTGGGAGGGCGTGCAATGGCAATTGTGTATGACGATAAAAGCCTGGAACGGTATATGCGCGAAGCCGTAGATGCCTCACCCGAACATCCCGTCCTAATAGACCGTTTTCTCGAAGATGCCTTTGAGATGGATGTGGATGCGGTCTGCGATGGGCAAAATGTCGTTATTGCCGGCATTATGGAGCAGATTGAACTGGCTGGCGTACATAGTGGTGATAGCGCCTGTGTGCTACCGCCCTACATGGTTGCACCGGAGCATATTGAAACCATGCGCGATTACACCGTGCGGCTGGCGCGTGCGCTGGATGTGGTGGGGCTGATTAACATTCAGTATGCGATGAAGGATAATGTCGTCTATGTGCTGGAAGTCAATCCGCGGGCCAGCCGCACTGTCCCCTTTATCGCCAAGTCTACACGTACTCCATGGGCACAGATTGCCGTACAGGTTATTGCCGGACGATTTGGGCAGATAGAGGACCGCGCATTGATCCCCGATTTAACCCGCCTGCGCGACTACCAGCAGATTATTGCCGACACGCAATCTCCCTTCCAATATCATGTGAAAGAAGTTATTCTGCCGTGGGAACGTTTTCCCGGCGTAGATATAACACTGGGGCCAGAAATGCGCTCCACCGGGGAAGCCATGGGCAGCGGCGCGACATTTGGCGAGGCGTTTGCCAAAGCCCATCTTGGCTGTCGGCATAAGCTCCCTATGCAAGGCAATGCATTTTTGAGTGTCCATGATCATGATAAAGCCAATCTGATACCAATTGTGCGGGACCTGGCTGCGCTGGGGTTCAAGCTATTTGCCACGATGGGGACTGCGATGGCTTTGCAGGCGACCGGGCTTGAGGTGACAACAGTGTATAAAATCAATGAAGGTCGCCCAAATACAGTGGATTATATCAAGAATGGGGAAATTGATCTGGTTTTCAATACCCCGTTGGGGAAGGCCAGCTATTTTGATGAACTGACCATTCGCCGCACCGCATTGAACTATGGCATTCCGTGTGTAACCACGCTTTCCGGCGCGGCCGCGATAGTGCAGGCTATCCGCTCGTTGCACCAGGAGGCATGGACGATCCAGAGCTTGCAATAGGAAACGTAGGAACGTAGGAGCGTAGGAGCGTAGGAGCGTTGGAATGTAGGAACATTGGAACGGGGTTTGACAGATGGTTTTCCTATAACGCGGAAAGGGTTTTGTTGGTGTGGTTTTTTGACGGATTTGCCGTCAAAAAACCACACCAATTTGCAAAGCGGTCACGGGATACTGTAGCAGCGGCTTGGAGCCGCTGGGTCTCCCCCAGGTGATACATCCACTGCGCAGCAGACGGGCGGGTTTTGCCGGGAAAGAGATGGACATACGGGCAGATCCCGCGGTTAAAAACCCGCGGCT
>CAYFVX010000129.1:0-8614 GCA_964346425.1 uncultured Chloroflexaceae bacterium
CCTCGTGCTCACTGGCCTGCCAGGTGTAGGTTATCGGGCGCGTCGCGTCGGCAGGCGTGACCGTCGCGGTGAACGTGTGGGTCGTGCTCACCACGGTGCTCGCAGGGCCTTGCAGCGTGATGCCGCTCAACGCGACGCGCTGGTCGGTGATGGCAAAGGCGGCCCTGGCTGGTGTACCCACTACCGCGTTATTCGCATTGCTCAGCGCAAGCGCGAATGTTTCCTCCTGCTCTGCGGAGGTATCGCTGGACAGGGTAACTGTAAACGGCTGGCTGGTAACGCCCGGCGTAAAGGTAAGCGTACCGCTCTGTTGCACATAGTCGTGCGGTGCGGTAGCCGTTTCATCTGCCGTTGCGTAGTCTACCGTCACATCAAGCGTCGAAGCTGTACTCAACGTAACCGTCACAGCCTGGGTCGTCCCCTCGGCCCCCCGATATGTTGCCGCAGCAAACTGCACCGTCGGCAACTGCTCGTTATCTTCAATCGTAGCCGTAGCCTCCGCGCTGGCAATCGTTGCGTTGACTGCATTGTCGATCTGCACCAGGAACGTCTCATCCGCTTCTGGCAACGTATCGCCCACGATGGGCACCGTGATAAATTGCTCGGTGGTGCCTGGCGCAAACGTGAGCGTTCCGCTGGTGGTAGTATAGTCTGTCCCTGCTTCAGCCGTTTGCTGCACGGTCGTATAATCCACCTGCACCTGCTTGCCGCTGGCTGTCGCAAGCGTGACCGTAAAGGTAGCGGTAGCGTTGTTGTCATCCCGCTCGGTCACGCTTGTATCTGCAATATCCAGCGTTGGCGGGGCATCATTGTCGGTGATGGTGCCTACAGCGGTATCATCCTGGATAGTGACCGCCGGGTAGGTGCCGTCCAGCGCAATCGTCACGGTAAAGGTTTCATCCGCTTCATCCAGCGTATCATCCAGAATAGGAATATCTGCATTCAATGCAGCAAGTGGACCGGGAGCAAACGTGACATTGGCCGAAGCAGGAGCCGTGAAATCTGCGTCGAGCGTCGCACTGCCGCCGGTTGCATTCACGGTAAGTGTGATGGTCTCCTCTGTAGCGGTTGCTCCATCTGGCTGGATGCCAAACTGTGCCTGTCCATCCCCCTCGTCAACCAGTGCATCGGTGAGCGTGAGCGTCACCGGGTCGTTATCAGTGATAGTTACCACGCCTTCGCCATCACTGATAGTTGCATTGGTGGGATTGCTCAGATTGACCGTGAACGTCTCGGTCAGTTCATACGTTGTGTCATCACTCGTTGGGATAGCGAGGGTTTGCTGCGTGCTACCTGTCGCAAAGGTGACCGTATTCTGCGTGGTGGTATAGTCGCTGGCAGCACTGGCGGTATCATCCGCCGTCGCCACCTGCACCGTAATATCGCTATTCCCGGCTTTGGAGAGGCTCAGCGTCAGGCTGGCAGTTTCCCCCTCTTCAACAGTCGTATCGGAAATAGCAATATCCGGCGGGTCATCCGCTACCTCAAAGGGGCCATAACAGGCATCATTATTGTTTTCGTCACTTTCAAACACATCGTCCTGATAGTCTGCAACCGCAATAAGATAGCGTGTGCCTATGTCGGCACTGGTAAATGTATACGCATCATTTTCGGATTGGGTTTCTCCCACGGCAATCGTGCCGGTTGCATCGCGATTTATCCGATTGCTGAGGTCATTACAGGATGTCCCCAGGTAGTAGCCAACATCGCTACTCTCCGCCGCGCCTGCTCCCTGGTTATGCACATCAACATTCCAGGTGACGCTCTGCCCAACCGCAAAGGGGGCGGTCGCATCCGGCGCAACCTGGTCAACCACCAGGTCCGGTTCCGGGCATGAATGTACGGTAATCTCAAGTTCTACGCTGGTTGCTGCACCATCAGTCTGGTAGAAAAACTGGTCGTCATGGGTAATATCAAACGTTTCGCGATATGTGCCAGATGGCAGGTTGTGATTGCACATATTGAAGGCAAAATTCCCCGACTGATTGGAAGCAACTGTCTGATCAATATAGCTTGCGCGGTGTTGAGCTTGAGACCAGCCTGAACACCAGAAGAGACTATCACCAAAGTCCTGATAGTTTGACTCAGGATCGCCAAAGGTATAAGTACCCATGCTCCCATCAGCCAACCGCACATCGTCGCCACCCAGCCAGCGACGACTGAGATTGACCTGACTGGAATACCATGGCTCGGTACCACTATTTTCATACGTTACCTGAACCTGCGCTTGACCGGAACATCCAGAGATGTCAACGCTAATAGTTGAAGGGGGTATTGCTTTCCACCCATCACCATCTTCTGCTTGCACCGGCGGCGGCAGCACAAAAGAGGTTTCCAGCGAGAGCACGACCAGGAGCAAAAGACAAATCAGCGTGAAAACGGCAACCAATCGAATGTTTCTTGTGTACATGAGACGACTATCCTTTCGCTTGTTCAGATGTCTGATAAATAACCCGTAGGAGTTTGCCAGCGGCAAACCCCTACGGGGCTTTCCCGTCAGTGTCCTGTTGGTCATTGTTTGATTTTTCTCTACATTGCATATCCTGTATTCCTCCTCCTGGGGGAGCAGGCGGCTCGCCTGCCCCAGGCAGGGGTTTGGCACCGCCAAACCCCTACCGTATCACCCGGACCACATCTCCCAACAGTGGCAGGCTGACCGTGCCCCCAGCCGCATGGGTTTGCCGTCGGCAAACCCCGACACTCCTCCCCCGCTACCGCGCCTTCTCGATGACCGGCAAGTACACGATTGGGTTTCCTGGTGGCGTTGGGCCTGGCGTTGGCTCTGGCGTTGGCTCTGGTGTTGGCTCCTCCCGCGTCAACGTCCAGTCGCGCCAGCCGCTTACTACCGCCTCACAATGGGCAGATAGACTGGTGAATATAAACGTTCAGGTACGTTCAGCGTGGTATCCCACCAGTTAGTAATACCGCGTGTGTCTGTTGCATAAATACGCACCTGGTGGGTACCAGGACTGATGGTATCCAGTGGATAGGTAATGGTGTAGATGCCATCACTATTTTCCTCATTCACCGTTGCCTGGGGGAGCGACGAAACAGTTGCAATGCTGGAAACAGAGCTACTACCACCATCAATCGTCACGGTAAAAGCACTCGTTGTAAGGTTGGTTACAGCTACCCCATACTCATCGTAGACTTTGATGCGCCAGGTAGCGGTCAATGCCTCACTGTCCTGTTGCTGCGCATCCTGTTCTTCCATTAGAACGAGCTTCACCCCCTGTGCTTGTATTGACCTGTTTTTCTTATCTGTAGGTCTTTCCTTTTTCAGCGAGACCAATATGTCTTTCTCACCAGGATTCCAGCCTGTTGTGTCCAGCGTACACTTGAACTGGCTGACACCCGGCGGAATTTCTACATTTTGTCTGCGAGTTTCAATCACTTCGGCTGAAGGGTCTCGGACAACCCAGACAATGTCTATGCTGTCCGATCGCCCACTGGAAATATCTACCCGAAAACTGCCCGGCTCGTTGATACGTACCGTCTCAGGTTGAAAGTCATGTATTCTTGGCTTGTTTTCGTTGTCACTGGTGAGCGATACGTTCGTATTGTCGTCGTACAATACCTCCAGCGCACTCACATCAATCATATCTATGACAAAGCGCATCCGCGTAGAAAGCGTAAGTTGTCTGGTTGGCGAGACGTATTGCACGGGTATCATCTTGAGCAAAAGGAGCGACCCATTCTCGTAGGGTGTAACGGTATAGGTAAACACCTCCTGCGGGTAGAGGTCTGGTATTTGTTGGACAAAGGGTATCGTGTCACCATTGGTAGATTGCAAAGTCGTATGGGCAAGGGTTACCGGGGTGGTATGAAGTTCCTGCTCATGTTCCAGGAGCGAAACATTGGAAACAACCACATTATCAGGAAGCTCAAAGGAGCGAACAACGACCGGCAGAATGATGCCCCCAGGAGCAATCATCGTTGTCGCACCATTATGCATTTGTACAGTAGATAACCCATCTTCTCTTTTTCGAACATCAATTTTGGGAAGAGAGACCTCCAATGGTATCGTCTGGTACGATGCGCTTAATGAGGGACGCTGCGCTGTAGATGTTGTTGATACCATTTCGCAGGCAAGAGGCTCGTCAGGAGAAACAGCGTGGACTACAGGCTGGGTGGGTAATCCATAAAGGGCCATTCCATAGGCTCCCAACAAGTGATAGCGACGATTGTCAGGATTTTTTGTTGCGTAAGGATCTTCAGCATGATACACGGGAAAAATAGATCTCCAGAGATTCCCGACAGTCTTGATTTGATTATCATCATTGGCAGCCCGGGTTGCAAAGAGCGATACCATCTTTTCATGGATGTTGGGGGACTGCATGACGTTATCTCCCATAGCATATGCTTGTGATGAAGGAGCAAAAACAGTAACACCCTGACGAATAAGAGGATTCACCACAGCAGTGTGAAAATCAGGATCTTCGATATTATCAGGGAAATTGCTGACGCTGAGTCCCATATGACAACCCAATCCAACAAACATGACCGGGTGATTATGCAGTTTCAGAGCACTCAGTTTTTGACTATCCAATGAAGGCAAAGACTCGGCAAGCGAGTCAATATGAATGAATTTATGGGTCGAATGCGCCCACGCTGATACCAGTGTATCTCGCTGCAGCGAATTGATGAAATCCTCTTCATCCCAGTCACCTTGAAAAAATGGAGTATAGTTATAGGGTAAATGTTCAATGAGACTACGCTGGATGTGGTTTTGGAAGTTAATCTCATCATTCGCCCCAAAAAAAGATGCCGTAGCCTGATGCGAAGCAAGTGGTAACTCCAATTCATATTGATTGATAGCATGAATGAGCTTAGCCGGATGTGTCGCAAAAATTCGACCGACACCTATATCTGGCTCCGGGTTAACAATCTCAGCCCCAAAACTTTCCCAGGTTTCAGGGTATTGGAGCAAACGCTGATCTGTCCTGATACCATAAGGTACATCACTCATGAGATACGCCTTTAACATATCGGTCAGCACTGCATTCTCCAGCGGCTTGTCTGGGGTTACTTCGACATAGTGTCGCTCGGCACTCTGGTTTGGTTGCCCACCATAATAATCTGTGGGGTCATAAACCCGATAAAATGGCACAACCTGGTCATCTCCCAGGATAGCCAGAAACTGGATAGATTGATTGGTCTCATTAACCAGCCTTGCAATAGCCTGGTCAATGAGGTCTGCCTGTTGTTTGCGAGTAGACGTATCTTTCCCATAGTAAAGCTTCGAATAATCGGGAGAAAAATTATTTTTTCCATTGATGTAGCCTGGAAGGTTGATGACTATACCATTACGTTCGGTTGCATATGCTCTGACGCGATCAACCAGGTCAAAGAAATCATGCGTATCAGTACCCACGTGTTCATCGCTTGTTCGTTGATCGTACCGGTTTTCCCTGAGCGGGTTCATACCTGTATCCTGAAATTCGTCATACAACTCAGCCCAATTGGTAAGCACCACTAACTCAGGACGAGAAACCTGATGGACAACTATGTCACGTCCAATGCGCTCCTCACCAATCATCAGAGAAAGGGTATTAGACGCTTTGTCGACCGCTGGTATTGGAGCAAATCGGGTATAGATGCCATCGTTTTCTGTCATATCTTCATTCTGCCCATTGTCATGGAGTACGATTGGTTTCTCTCTATTATTGTCAATGATGACTTTAATCCCTTCGCTCCCTGCGATAGGCTCATTATTCGTGTCCAGAAGGGTTGCCAGCAACAACACTTCCTGGTCTGGCAGAACATTTGGCGACGAGACGGTGAGATAGCCTCTTGGGGGAATGGTTCCTGTTTGTGGTTTGTCGTGGATATTCAGTATGGACATCCTGTTTCTTCCAAAAGTTGCACCACCGGTCAGTTCTTTTAGCTGCAGAAGGATACTTTCTCCTTCATTCTCATCATCATCCTCCAGCAACCTTATCACGATTTCTTGTGCTTCATCACTGCCATCCTCGAAAACCAGGATATTATCGCCATGATTGTCGAGGGTGAAATCTGTTTCGTCTGCTCCATCGACACCACGAATGGTATACCCCACCTCTACTTTTCCCTGGGTTCCGCCTGTACGTCTGACCGTAATTCTTCTTTGGTTGCCCTCCAAACCATCAAATGTATCATGGGTAAAATCAATTGTGCCAGCTTTACTAAAATTACTATCATTCAATTGGAGGGTAGCGGTACGCTGTGTTCCTTCGGCTGGCACATCATCCTGTGCTATCCAACCATTTGTGGTAACTCTGGCTGCTTGCTGTTCTTCTGTATTGTTTGAACGGGCATGCCCCAGCACCAGGCGCACGGTCTCAATTTCTTCAACGAGGATATCCTTTACCACGGGTACTACAAAGCTGCGACTGGTGACACCATCACCAAAAACGAGACGACCAGAGACCGGTTCATAATCTACATCAGGACTTGCGCTGCCGCCTGACGTCGCAAAGTCTATGCTCACGGCACCTTCGCTCCCGCCTACTCGATCCACCAGGATGGTTGCCTGCTCACTCTCCTCATCCACATAGTAGGTATCTGTACGAAATTGTATAATACCTGCGGAAACAGTTTCATCGTCTATAATGGTCACCTTCGCCTCGTGTTGCGTGCCGATAACCGCACCACCGTGGGATTTAATCTGCAGCAAGAATGTTTCGTCGCCTTCAATCTCCGTATCATCGGTAATGGGGATGGTAAATGTTTCCTCGCTATCACCTTCGGCAAACTCCAGGCGACCTGAACGCGCGGTATAGTCTTCGCCTGCGGTTGCCAGCAGCAGGTCACTCGTGAGGTAGCTCACCGATACGGTTTTGCTCACGCCGCCGGAACGTTTGACGGTTATGGCGATTTTGTCTTCATCTTCACTGACATAATAATTGCTTGCAGCAAACTGCAAGACCCCTTCTGGCGGCGCATCGTTGTCGCCTATGATGAGTTGGGTGGTTTGTTGCGTCCCAAGCACTGCATTCGCCGTCGGGTTATTCAGTGCCAGGATAACCGTCTCGTCGCCCTCTATTTCGGTGTCATCGGTGATGGGCAGGGTAATCGATTGTGTGAGGACGCCGGATGCAAACACCAGCTTTTTAAATCTCCGCGCATAGTCGCGGCGGGCAGTGGCACTGCCGTCGAAGGTGGCGACATCAACAGTCACGCGGATGTCGGGATCACCGCTGCGTTCAACCACAATGTTCGCCTCCCGGTCTTTTTGCTCATACACACGCGAGGTAGCACGGGCAAATTGCAGCACAGGCACCCCTTCCGGATTATCCAACGGGTCGTCAACAATCGTCAAT
Organism: uncultured Chloroflexaceae bacterium; assembly: GCA_964346425.1. GTDB lineage: Bacteria > Chloroflexota > Chloroflexia > Chloroflexales > Chloroflexaceae > JAAUSY01. Next base: position 7,302 of record CAYFVX010000129.1, read on the forward strand.
TCTGCCTGGGTAAGACTGCCTGGAGAGACACCATTTCTCATATCACCCAACTGCAGCAACACCGTCTCACTGCCTTCAACATACGCGTCTGCCAGCAGCGTGACACTGAAGGTGGCAGTCTTTGTGCCCGGCGCAAAGGTCAGCGTACCCGTGTTGCGCATGTAGTCCCTGCCTGCGCCTGCCCGCGCCGTGCTCTCGCGGGTGGTATAGTCAACCATGACGGGGATTGCCATTTTGTCGCTCAACGTGACGTTGATGGGTACGATGCTCCCCTCGTCAGCGGAATACTCCGCCTGGCTGAAATTGACAAACACCTCTTCGTCATCATCTTCTATTGTCAGCACAACAACACGCCCGGATTCGTCAATGGGGGTGTCGGGCGGATACGGATGACGCAACTGCAAAGCGAAGGATTCGTCTGCTTCGCGGCGGCTATCTTGAGACAGCGACACGCGGCAGTGCTGGATTGCCTGGCCCGGCGTGAAGACCAGCGTCTGGGTAATCGGCGTATAGTCATCGTCCGCGGTTGCCAGTGCGCCGACATTGTCGGCCTGCGTAAGCGGTGCGGAGATGCATTCTACCGCCAGCGTCTCTTTTGAAGTGGGTAGCAGCGTCACCGAGACTGGCACAGTCCCCATACCTTCTGGCACAGTGAGTTTCGACGCGCCAAACTGGAATTGCGGCTTGTCGGGAATAGTAAACAGGTGGGTTGTGGTGGCTGATCCGTCGTCATTGCTGACCGTAACGGTTATCTCTTTCTTGCCAGGAGTGTCCCAACCAAGCATCAGGCTATCTTGCGTGGAGGCAATCCCATTATGCGTGACTGACACATGATCGGTCGCTTCCCAGACATAGGTCAGCGGTTGTTGCGCCGTGCCAGGAGATACCTCGGCAACAAAGGTATATTCACCATACACCTTTTCCGTGTAGCCGATGGTTGGCCCACTGATAGTCACACTCTCGACTGGCTGCGAATCACAGCCAGGCTGGCCGGGCCGCTGTAGACAGAGGGCCATCTGGTTCTGTAGTTTTGCTTCGTTGTAGGCGAAGGAGTTGATACTCCCATCGCTGCAACGTAGACCAACGGTCGCGCTCGCGCCGTAGTCCCAACCAGTATTGCCAAACACCGTATCCTGGTATTGAAACTTGATATTGCCGGTCGTTTCGTAGAGGATCATCTGAAAAGTAACCGTGCCCGGCCCGGCGGCCAGGCTGAAGTGCGGGCGGCGATGCCACTCAATGACAAAACGACGGTGAGGCGATGTGCCAACCGTGCGGGTATATACTCCGCCGCTGGTATCTCCCAGGTCATC
>CAYFVX010000130.1:0-8597 GCA_964346425.1 uncultured Chloroflexaceae bacterium
CGTACACGAAACGCCATCGCCACTGTCGCAGAATCACGCGGAGCCAGGGGCGCAGGCAAGGGAACCCGCAACAACACATCATCCTGTTCCGTCGTCACCTCCACCGCGCGACCATCAACCGCTACCACATCGCTGACCCAGAGGCTGCCCGTGCCAAAATCGGAATGATTGGGATAGAGATGGAAAGAAAGTTCACGCAGCGTGGTCGAGGTATGATTGGTCACCAGTAACTGCATAGTCCCGCTGACCGTCTGCGTTGCCGGCTGCAACGTTGCGGTTATCACATACTGGTCCCAACGGTCTGCCTCGCGCAACACCGCATGTGCCTGCGGCAGCAGAGCCGCTTGCTGGGCCGATATGTCCAACACAGATAAGGTTTCAGTCGGTGTTGGCGTCGGGTGCAGCAGGCGGGTAGCCGACGGTTGTCTGGTTGGTTGTGTGGCAGCAGGTCGCTGCGTAGCGGTCGGCAACGAAGCCGTGGCAATCATCGCGGGGCCAGATGTTGGGGGGGAAGAGGGGGAAACACTGGCGGATGGTATCGTCGCCGGTGTCGGGCTGGATGAAGACAAACCACAACTTGCAATCAGCAACATCCCGCACACCAGGCAAATGATGCGTGCGAAAGATCGAAATTTCATACGTACTCACTTCAGCCACTGCAAAACGCTGGGCCGCAATGAAGAAGACTGCGAAGCATCCTTGCCAGACATACTGAGCGTGGCATCCGGCTCAAGCAAACGTCCTTGCTCTTCACGTGTGGCAAAAAACTTACGAATACTGGTTTCAATGTCGAAAAAATAGAACGGCTTGGCAAAGAATTCATCCACACCATTTGCCAGAGCTTCTCGCTCCAACAGCGGCATGGGAGTAGCAGTAATCATCATCACATACAAATCTGGCTGTTTTTTGCGCAACTCTTTCACCAGCTCAAGGCCACTCATCTGCGGCATATGTTGTCCCGTGATAAGCAATAAACAGGGTTGCACAGCAAACAATTCAAGCGCACCTGGACCGTCAGGAGCTTCGACAACTTGAAACCCTTTCCAACGCAAAAACGAAGTATACACATGACGAATGGAGGGATCATCTTCCACGACCATAACCTTGAAAGCGTGTTCCACAATATCGCTCCTGTTAATCTGATGGAGATGTCTGGACAATACAATGTCTGCAAGCACAAGGCATATGTTTGGCTAACGATATCAATGGCTTCCCTCTATCATATCATGCTTTGACCTGATGTGCCACCGCTACCAACTCCGAGAAAGCAGATTGTTGCTCAATATAGCGGTAGATATTCACCGGTTTTTGTTTCCCCCGTACTGTGACGGCCCCCTCAAATTGAAACGTTTCGGGATCTTTCAAGCGCAACCAGGTTGCTTCGGAAATAACAATAGAGCCAGGATCAGCCAGCGACTGAATACGCGAAGTCGTGTTGACCACATCGCCAATAACTGTGAGGTCTTTGCGCTCAATCGTCCCGATATCGCTCTGGATAACATCACCACTATTGATGCCCATGCGCACACATACCGCGTCTTCGCCCTCATGCAGGCGCATCGTATTGAGTCGCTCCAATGCTCGCAAGATCCGCACACCAGCCACTACCGCATCATTCGCATCCACAAAAACGGCCATCATCGCATCACCAATAAATTTATCTATATCGCCGTGGCACTCTTTGGTAATCACTTCGCAGATACCGAAAACATTATTAAGCATCGCGGCAACGTTATCCGGCGAGTTGTTTTCGCAGAAGGTCGTAAACCCGACAATATCCAGGTAGAGAATAGTCAGATCACGGATGCGGGCCTGGCTTTTCCCCCCCGACTGCGCCTGCGCCATCACCTCTTCAAAGGTATGTGTGGACACATATTTCTTGATAATACTCTGGAATTTCTCCTGCAGGATGCGGTGCTCCTCCTGTTCGGTAATATCGCGAAACACCTCTATCGCCGCAACAATGTCACCTTTGTCATTATAAATTGGTGCGACATGCGTCATCACGGGAAACCTGCGCCCTGATTTATGCAAAGGATAAATTTTTTCCCGCACGTGCATGCCCGTATTCAAAGTATGCACCAGCGGACATTTATCTTTGCAGAGCAAATTCCCATGCTCATCAATATGGTCCAGAATACCGGCATAACAACGCCGTCCTTCGACCTCGGCCGCGGTATATCCTGTGATGTACTCAGCCCCCTTATTCCAGAAAAGAATAGTCCGCTTTCTATCAACAATATACACCCCATCAAAAATACAATCCAACACGGTTTCCAACGCGCTATTCTGCTGACTTTTGCGGTCAAGTAATACATGTTCCTCATGATTGTTCTGCTGCATATCTTATCTTGCCTCCTTGCAAAGCTGGTAGCGGTACACCGCATGTGGTCATTTTCTGGTGCGAAAAACGGTTCCTGTTTTTTGGCTGTTCTGATGGCAAGGAGGAATGACGCCCTACAATGTTTCGCTCTGGAAAGCAGAGAAGCCCTGACTTCATGCATGCAAGAGGCACAAAAAAATTCATCCCCTCCCCGGCTAACAGGGAGGGGAAATCTGAAGGGGGGATGCGAAAGGGCTGTGAGTATGGCGTTCGTTGAGTTCATTCCATAACTATGGAACTGCTGTATCGGTTCTAGCACTCCAGCCATCTTTAGTATACCTGGTTTCACCTCAGGTGTCTTCCCTGGCTGATTACCAGAAGATTACAAGCAAGAAGCCACACTCGTGTTCATTTCCTCATTCTTCCTGTTGCCCAGATTCTACCACAATTTCCGTAATGATCCATGCATCATCCTGACGCTCCATCGTATAGGTTACATCGAGCGTATACGGACCACGTTCGGAAACCTTTTCCGGCTCGCCCGATTCCGTCATATCATCCAGATAGGGCGACCCGCGGAATTTTTCTTCCGACCAGCGTTCGCGGGTGGTCACCGTCGCGTGGTCTTCATCTTGAAAATCAAACGAACGGAATTCCAGGCTGTGCCGTTTCATCCCCATATAGAGGTCCTGCGACGTAAGTTCCCGCTCAATGTAGACACGGGTATCTTCCAGTTCCTGGTCTCCCAGATAGGGCGCGACCAGCTCGGCATCCGTAAGCCAGAATGCCTCGACCAGCGCATCATTGAAGGTAAGGATGGTATCTGCCAGCCCTTTCACCGCCGTTTGCTCCACGATATAGCTGCTCTTCCAGGCAGCCATCTCAGGAGCCTCACCCGCATCGAGCATCTGCCGCCATTCCTCATCCGTCAGGCGATTGGAAAGCGGCTGCGTAAACTCATAATGCGAGAAAACGCCACCCTTCGCCACCACCAGGCGATCTTCGATGGGGACAACCACGTAGATATCAAACACGCGGCCCACACCTTCCTCCAGCACAAAGCCATTCGGGTCGGTAGCAACATCGGCAACCACGGCCGCCTGCAAATCCTCACCACCAGCCGCAGAGCCACCGCCCCCGCGATACGTCGCCTCGTCATCAGCCGCAAAGGTCAATCCTTCTATCTGAGCCCCATAGAAGCGAATGAAATCATATTCCTCGTTGCTCAATGCTTCCCCTTGCAGCTCTTTCTCCGCAATCGTCTGCAACCGTTCGGCCAGGGTAACCATTGCCTCCAACGCAGACTTGTCATCTTCCAGCAGCATCCCCCGCTGCTCCAACCCATCAATCGTCATCTGTGCCAGGGCTGCAACCCGTGCAAACACCGTGGGGACCGGCTCAACATACCCTTTCGGCTGTTCGGGTTCGGGCGGCGGCAACGGGCCTGCACCCATCTCCACATAGACCTGCTTGGCATACAGGATAGTATCGCGCTTCAACTCGGTCCAGGAACCCAAACCAGTCGTCAGTTGCTTATCCAGCCAGGCATCCGACTGCATAAACGTGGGATACCCATCGCCAACCGGCGCAAGCAAAGGGCGCAACGTATGGATCCACGACCAGTAGAGGTTCTGCGTCCAGGTTTGCTCGTCATAGGCGGCAAAGACATCACGCAGCTCATTCATATTGTCCATGTAGTCTTCCATTGTCGTATCGCCGCTTGCTTCCAGATGGGTAAGCGCACGCTCGGAGCCGAGTGCGGCAAAGAAGTCCAGGGCCTTTGGCAACATACGGTCGGGCACGTTGCGGTCTACCAGTTGGCGAAAGACAAACGCATCTGGCACGAAGCGTTGTCCCATAAAGCGCAACCCTTTGGTCTCATCCTCCACATCTGGTGTCTCGCGGTGTATAACCATGCCGAGGATTTCCGGTGCCTCCATATCATCCAACAGATTTTGAAAGCTCACAAAACTCGCCTCATTGGTGAGTTCATCTACACTGTTGATAGTCCCATAGGCCACATCAAGTGCCTGATTGTATTCTGTTGGCGTCAGGTCATCGCTACGACCGACAAAGAAGACCGTCGGATCATAGATGTTTTCCCAGACATCCCTGGCGGACATGTCATCTACGGTCGTCTGGCGCAGCGCATAGGTCAGCAGGGCCGCCTGCTGTGTTTCCAGCGGGTCTTTCACGCGGAAGGTCATACGGCCGTGCCACATCATCGCCACAAAGTAACGTTGCAAGTCTTCACTGGTGGTATAGTGACCACGCGGCACATACTGGCTCCAGTCTTCGCCCTGCTCATAGTGGGGAAAAATAGCCGAGGGGCCGATACCATCATGCGCCTGGATACTGGCAAGGTCTGGCTCCACCAGCTCTTGCAACCCTTGCGGAACCGACCAGTCGGGGTTCAAAATCTTGACCGGCACGGCAAAGTAGGCAGCATTGCGACGGGCCGCCTCCTCCCACGCGGTGCCGCGCAGTCGCTCATACTGCGCAATGCTGGTGTTGAGCATTTCCCAATCGAGCCGCTCCAGCATGGGTAGTAAAAACTCGGTTTCGGTGCGGCGCAGCGTCTTGTCGAAGAGCAAATGGTAGACATGCAGCAACGAGTCGCTGGTGACGAAGATGGGAATGTAGTTATACCGCGCCCGCTCATACAGTTCATAAAACTCTTTAGTATCACCTGGACTGACAACAAAACCAATCTCTGCCAGTCGTTGCTGCTGTGCAGGCGTCAGCAGCACCGGCATCTCAACATTGCTCAGGTCTGGGGCGATAGCCGGCTGGGAGAGTGTGGCATCCACCTGCGCCTCTCCAGCCTGAAACTGCGCGAACGTATAGTGCTCCCCACCTGACGGCCTATCTGCCTGCACCATACTCTCCGGCAGGGTGGCATCTATCGCATCCGGGGCAGCTATCGGCTCGCCCGGCGTCGGCGTGTCGCTCACCGTTGGCGAGACATCCACCGCTTCCGACGTCCCACTCAGGTCTATGGTGGGCATAGCCGAAGGCATTTCAACCGTTTCGGCAGCAATAGTCTCCATTTTCAATTCAACCGGCGTGGCGGTTGCGGTGTCGTCTGTCGCCGCGGTTGGTTCCGCCGACGCGGTTGCGGTGTCGTCTGTCGCCGCGGTTGGTTCCGCCGGCTCCGTGGGCTGCGCAGGTATGTCAGCGGGAGTAGGCGTTGATTGGGCAACGGGTTGCGTCAGTCCGCAACCACTGGACACAATGAGCATCGCAAGGAGCAGTAAAACAAAGTGTCTCTGCTGTTTCATAACAATGGTCCTTTCTATTATTCAGGCAAGCGTTTGCTGGCGTTATACCAGCCCCATTTTCTCATCAAACCCGAACATCAGATTCATATTTTGCACCGCCTGCCCCGATGCCCCTTTGAGCAGGTTGTCTATCACGGAGACAATGATGGTCCGCCCCGTCGTGACATCTGGCTGAAAGCCGATAACACAGTGATTGTTGCCCGTCACGTGGCGCAGTTCCGGCAACCGACCATTGTTCAACACCTTGACAAAGGGTTCTTCCTGGTAGATCGCAAAGGCTTTGTGCAGAATATCCAGGTCGGTACCGGGTGGCAGCGCAGTCACATACATGGTAGAAAGTATACCACGCACAACGGGCAGCAGATGGGGAGAAAAGACAATATCCAGCCCGGTTTCCTGCTCCATCTCGGCAATATGGCGATGTTTGCGGCCAACATTATACGCGCTGAAGTTTTCATGCGCCTCGCTAAACTGCGTGCGCATATGCAACGAACGACCGGCCCCAGAGACGCCCGATTTGCTGTCTACGATAACGGTTTTTTCCGCCAGCAGATTGGCTTTCACCATAGGATACAGGGCCAGAATAACGCTCGTCGGGTAGCAGCCCGGATTGGCAACCAGTTGCGCGGTGCGGATCTGTTCGCGGTAGAGTTCTGGCAATCCATACACCGCCTGTTCAATCAAATCGGGCGCACCGTGTGGCTTGCCCTTGCCATACCAGAAATCGTATTCTTGCAGGTCGCGCAGGCGAAAATCTGCACTGAGGTCTATCACCCGTGCGCCGGTATCGAGCACCTGCTGGACTATGGGGACGGACGCGCCGTGTGGGAGGCAGCAGAACACCACGTCGGCAATGGCGGGGGCAGCCTCTTCGGGGTTGACCAGCGGCACATCCAGCGTGGTGGGGAAAACTTCATGCAAGCGTTTGCCCGCATCGGAACGGGACGTGGCAAAAACGATTAACGCCTGGGAGTGGCGTTGCAATATCTTGATAAGCTCAAAGCCTGTATAACCAGTTGCTCCATAGATGCCAACTTTGATCATTGCTGCGTTCCTCTCACTCTTCTGAATCGTTTGCGAAAGCCAGCCATACCAGCCTGGCGCATACCTGACCACATTCCCTGGTCAGTGTTACGGATAGCTTACCACAAAGGGGGAGCAAACGAAAGTCCGGGGGGCGGGGATAGCAATGGAGAATGGAGAATGCAGAATGCCGGACAGAGGTCGGCGATCGAGGGGCGGCGGTCGGCGGGCATAGCTGGAAACTGTGCGCCTATCACAGTTACGTGATGGGCACACAGTTGCTTTTTATGAAATTTCTGAGAAGCCACGTTGCATGTAATCTCTTTCTCCGACAAGGATTGTGGCTTGTAGCCACGAAAGAACGTTCACAGATGAGCAAATCCAGCGGTTCCAAACCGCTGCTCCTATTCTTCGCACCATCGCTCACCCACTACCTTCAACCGTGGAACACTTAACACCTGCCGTCGTCCATCGTCTACCATTCACCGTCCGCCATCTAGCGGCTTCTGACGTTTTTGCGGTGCTTCTTTGAGACGGTTCGTGCAAACATGCGGTCCAGGAAACTCAATGGTTCGCCAGAAACCTCGCAACGACCGGTGGCACGCCAGACTTTGCGTTGGATTTCTTGCTCTTCCTGCTTGCGTCGCTCCTCTGCTTGCTTGCGCTGATGCTCTTCTGCTTCGCGGCTCTGCCATGCCTGATCCCACTCCTGCCAGGTATCCTGGGGCATATCCATTCCCCAGAGCCGAATAGTGCGGTCATTGCTGCCAGAGATAAGAAACTGCCCATCAGGGCCAAAGGCAACGCTGTACACGTCTTCCGCATGGACCTCCAACCGTTGAATCTCCTGCCCCCGTTCAACATCCCAGAGAATGATGATTTTATCGGCCCCGCCCGATGCGATACACGTTTCATCCGGGCTATAGACGGCGCTCCACGAGGGATATTTGTGCCCCAGGAAAATCTGTATCTGGTGCTTATTGGCAACATCCCACACTCCCACCGAGCCATCTACGTTGGAGACCAGCAAGCGTTCGCCGTCTGCACTGAACACGATACTGTTGATACCATTGGTGGGTATATCCAGCCGGCCAACTTCTGTGCCATTTTCTACTTCCCAGAGCGCAATGGTGCAGTCGCGGCTACCGGTGGCAAGCAGGGTTCCCGCTGGATTGAACGCGACACTTTTGACATATTCCGGGTGACCTTCAAGTTTATGTATCTGCTGCCCGGTTTGCACATCCCAGATGACCGCATTGCCATCTTCGCTGCCGGAGGCAAGCAAGGTACCATCCGGGTTAAAAGCAACGCTGTAGACGAGGTTGGTATGACCCTTGCCCTGCCATATCAACCGTCCACTTTCAACTTCCCACAGCCGCACAGTCGTATCGGTGCTACCAGAGGCCAGCTTTGTCCCATCTGGACTGAAGGCGACAGTATAAACACGAGCGGTGTGTCCTTCCATGCGACGAAGTTCACGCCCGCTGGCAACATCCCACAGTCGTACTGTTGTATCCCAACTCCCAGTCGCCAGTAAGCGACCATCTGGAGTAAGCGCAACGCTATAGATGGTATCTTCACCTGCTGAGCGGTGCCGGGATCCTTGCACATTCACCTGCACGTAGTTACTCCTTTGAAAACTAGCTTCCCTATCGCGCCTGAAGCGACCCAGGGAGCATGATGCGTGATGCCCAATAATAACACGTTTTCTTGCGGAAACAGCCGTTTCTGCTACTCATCACCGGCAACGGCTGACATGCTGGTTTTCTTATGTTTTTTGCAGCGGGTTTTGGCACGCATCCGTTCCCACAGAGTCAATGGCGTCCCGCATACTTCGCACTGAGCCATCACCCGACGAATCTGGCGTTGTCTCGCTTCTTCTTCGGCACGCTCCTGAGCTTCGCGGTCGAGGCGTTGGCGGTCGGCGGCGTAGCTGCGAGCCGGTGGGTGCGGAGGTGGGCTGGCGCGAG
>CAYFVX010000131.1:0-8584 GCA_964346425.1 uncultured Chloroflexaceae bacterium
GTGCATGTTTTGCCTTGCGCAAGCAAAGCCCACCGCAGGTGACACCTGTTGAGGGTATCATAGCCTCATCTGATCGCGAGCAGGTCCGCAAAGTTCCGCTGAGTACACTTGAACACTAGAAAGTACCGTAACCCATGTCCATAAATAGTACGAGCATTCTGGTGGTTGATCCAAACAAGGTCGAGAATGACCTCGCATTCCTGATGGCATGCTTTCGTGAGATGCTCGAAGAGACGGGCGAACCTGAACTGGCACAGGCACTGCCCTGGCAAGCACCGGCTACGTCTGCCTCCCCACACGGCGAGCCTGAGCGGATGGCGCAGGCATATACTATCGCCTTTACGCTGCTCGGATTGGTAGAGCAGAACGCCGCTGTGCAGGAACGCCGCGTGATGGATGCAACGAAGGGACTGATAGCCACGCGTGCCCTCTGGTCCCAATGTCTGCACGAACTCGGCGAGCGCGGACTGAGCGAGCAGCAGATTACGGATGCCCTGCCCACCATTCAAGTGGAGCCAGTGCTCACTGCCCACCCGACTGAGGCCAAACGCGCCACGGTGCTGGAGCATCACCGCCGCCTCTACCTGCTGCTGGTGCAGCGCGAAAACCAGATGTGGACACCTTATGAGCAGCAGTCCATCCGCAACGAAATCAAGACGTTGCTCGAACTGCTCTGGCGCACAGGCGAGGTGTTTATCGAAAAGCCCGATGTCGCCGCTGAGCGGCGTAATATTGTTCACTACCTTTCCAATGTGTTCCCGCTGGTGCTGCCCGTGCTCGACCGGCGGCTGCGCGAGGCATGGGACGATAGGGGGTTTGCTGCTTCGCTTGTGTCCGACGCGATGCGCCTGCCGCGCCTGCGCTTCGGTACTTGGGTCGGCGGTGACCGCGACGGACACCCACTGGTGACGGCAGAGGTGACCCGCAACACGCTGCGAGAACTTCGAGAGCATGCACTGGATTTATTGCGCCAGCAACTGACTGAACTGGTACTCCACCTGAGTCTCTCGGAGCGGCTGCAATTGCCCTCGGCCCAACTGACTGACTACATTACCACATGGGCAGCGCGAATCGGCGAGGAAGGACCGCAACTGGTTGAGCGCAACCCGGATGAACCCTGGCGGCAGATGATCAACCTGATGCTTGCGCGGTTGCCCTATGCGGCAGAGCCGCAGCCCGACACATCCTACCATGGACCGGATGACCTTATGCACGACCTGTACTTGCTGAGCAATGCGCTCACGGAAGCGGGCGCACAGCGGATTGCGGACAGCAGCGTGCAGCCGGTGATCCGCAGCGTACACACCTTTGGCTTTCATCTGGCGACGCTGGATATTCGGCAAAACAGCCGCTTTCACGACCAGGCCGTAACCCAACTGCTGCAGGCGGCTGGTCTGGATGACACGGATTTTGCGAACTGGGACGAGACGCGCCGGCTGGATTTCCTGGAAACTGAACTACGCTCGCCGCGCCCCTTTACGCGGCCCGGTAAGCAGGTGGGGCCAGAAGCCGAGGCGGTGCTGAGTTGCTATCGTGTGCTGGTCGAGCATATCGCTTCTTTCGGACTGGATGGACTGGGCGCACTGATCGTGAGCATGACACGTAGCCTCTCCGACCTGCTGGTCATCTACCTGCTGGCACGCGAGGTGGGGCTGCTCATTGATACACCGGAGGGGTTGGCCTGCCAGTTGCCGGTCGTGCCGCTGTTCGAGACGATTGACGATCTGCAGCGCAGCCCGGACATTCTGCGTGCCTTCCTCGATCATCCGTTCACCCGACGCAGTCTGGCACTACAGCCGCACGACGCGGATGGTACGCTGGTGCAGCAGGTGATGATTGGCTACAGCGATAGCAACAAGGACGGCGGTATCTTTGCCAGCCTGTGGGGGCTGTATCGGGCGCAGGAATCGCTGGTACGGGTGGGCCGCGAGTTTGGCGTGCGCGTGCGTTTCTTTCACGGACGCGGCGGCACTATCAGCCGCGGAGGGGGACCAACCCACCGCTTCGTCAAGTCAATGCCCCCCGGCGCGTTGGGTGGCGACCTGCGGCTGACCGAGCAGGGCGAGACGATTGCCCAGAAATACGCGAACCGCATCCATGCCGCCTACCATCTTGAACTGCTGCTCGCAGGGACCACACGCGCGACCCTGTTCGACCAGCACGTCGCCGAGCCGTCAAACCCGCTGGAGTCCACGATGGACTGGCTGGCCGAGCGTAGCTGCCAGGTGTACAACAATCTCATCACTAGCGAAGGCTTCATGATCTTCTTTCGGCAGGCTACCCCCATTGATGTAATCGAGCAAAGCCGCATCGGGTCGCGTCCGGCACGCCGCAGCGGGCAGCAAACTCTGGCCGACCTGCGAGCGATTCCGTGGGTGTTTAGCTGGGGCCAGGCACGCTACTACCTGTCGGGGTGGTATGGCGTAGGGAGTGCGCTCGAAGCCTTACAAACGAACGATCCGCAAGCTTTTGCGGCGGTGGGCGAGCATTTGCTCACCTGGACACCACTGCATTATATCTTGAGCAATGCTGCAACTAGCATCGCAATCGCCGATACTGAAGTGATGCAATCCTACGCAGCACTGGTCAATGATACGGCAATCCGCGAGCGCATGCTGACGCTCATTCTAGGTGAATACGAGCGCACGAAGCAGATGCTCGAAGTTGTGTATGGCGGGCCGCTGGACAAGCACCGTCCGAATGTTCATGGGATGATGCAGATTCGCCGCGAGGGGTTGCGACGGCTGCACGAGCAGCAACTCGCGCTGCTGCGGCATTGGCGTGCCTTGCAGCAGCAGGGCGCAACCGCTGAGGCAGAGCAATTGTTGAACCACCTGCTGCTCACGGTGAATGCGCTGGCGACCGGGCTTGGCAGCACCGGTTGAGGGTCTCCGGGAACATTTTGGCATACGGGACAAAGGAGCTTTTTTTGCCACGTTCCAATCTGGGACGTGGCATTGTGTCAACTCGTCCCGGTCATGCGGGGTGGTGGCACGGTCGAGATGGTCACCCGTGTAGCGCAGGCATTGCGGGCAGATGAAGAGCTACGGGATTATGAACCATTGCTGGCATTCTTCGCCAGTTTTGTACTTTGTGCTGGGCAGTAGTACAATTGAATGGAAGGACATATGAAAAAGACGTTTTTGCAGGAGGAGCATTGTGCCAACATCGTTGATTGAGTTTGATACCGGTTTGCACATCCAGGAGCATACGCCTGAAACTGCTACGGAAACCCTGGCAATCAATTTGTTATTCCGGCTGGAGCAGTATACCTATGAACAGAAGCATGAGCAGTTTCGAGCCATTGTTGAAACAGAGGATTGGTCGTTGCATCCACCGACAGAGATACTGCGGGTTGTTGACCTGGCCCTGCATCTGGGCATGAACCAGCAGGCTATGCAGTTGGCACAAGAAGCTGCGCAACTGTACCCACACCATGAACGAGTGCAACGAGCCGCACGGGTGCTTGCCCCTGCCAGCGGACGAACAACACAAACGGTTCACCCGGTGGGATTGCAGGCTTCACGCGAATGGTTGCGGAGCAACGCGCAAGCGTATCGTGGTCAATGGGTAGCTGTCTATGCTGGCGAACTGGCAGGAGTAGCTGGAACACTAAAAAAATTACAGGCGATGGTTTCCCAGAAATATACGCTTGAGTCTCTGTTGATTACGAAGGTGTACTGATGGCGCGTTTTTTCCCTATGTTGAATGAAGAAGGGTTTGCTTCTGGTGCAACCACATACGATGAGCAATTGCCAGGCGGACGATTTACCTCATCTCATATTATTGTTCCGCACGCAAATCTGCGCCTCTGCCTCTCTGCGTTTCATACGTCATCAGAACAATCCAGCGGTTAAAAACCGCTGCTCCAATGCTCCCCACTCCCTACTCCTCACTCTCCCACTTTAATCCCCACGCCTGCAAACCGCGCACCGCTACGGGGCCAAACCCCAGATAATCGCAGGCACTCAACTGGTAGAAGACGCCATCCACCGTGCCCTGCACCGCGCTTGACCAATCCTCCGCACGGTGCAAATGGCCGTAGATGCAGGCGGCCGCACCGGCTGCTGCAATACGCTGCGCAAACACACTCGGCTGCCCATTGATAAACGGCGGGGAATGGATCATCACGATAATCGGGCGCGTGCCCTGCGCCAACTGCTGCGCCGCTTGCAACGCCCGCTCCAGCCGCCCGACCTCACGGTTGTAGACGCGCTGGTCTTTCGACGGGTCAAAGCCCACGGTTTCCGGCGTAATCCAGCCGCGCGTGCCACAGACCACCGCGTTTCCTATATCCGTTGCATCCGCTTCGAGCGCGGTGATAGTCGGCGGCAGCTTGGGGCGGATAGGCCCCACGCGGTGCCACCAGTAATCATGGTTGCCCTTGATCATAACCTTGCGGCCCGGCAGCCCATCTATCCATTGCAGGTCGGGCAACGCTTCTGGCAATTTCATTGCCCAGGAAATATCGCCAGCGATGAGTACCCAGTCTTCCGGGCGCACGCGCTGATGCCAGGCATTTGCAATCCGCCTGGTGTGGTCTTTCCAGTGTTCCCCAAAAATATCCATTGGTTTTGGCTGGACAGTTGAGAGATGTAAGTCGGAGATAGTCCAGATCATAGATGTTGGTAGTTGTATGTTCGACTGATAACAGCATGCATACTCCTGATTATATCATTTTTGCCGGGTCTTTGTGTAATGGTATAATGTTCTCCATGTCATCATCATCTTTCACGTCACACCCGCTGGCCTTTCCCCTGCTCTTACTCATCCTGTTAAGCCTGCTGGCTGGAAGCCTGGCCTACCAATCGCCGGTGGATGATGGGGTGGCGATTGGCTGGGCAGGAGACCGTCTCTTTCTGGCATACAATGCGGGGTTGGGGCAGGATGCGGTGCGCCAGGGGGCATTCTATGCGGATGATCTTACACCGGACTCGCCCACGGGCCGCAGCCGCTGGACACGTCAGCACGCGGTGGTGCGGTTGCCAAATGTGGGTCGCGGCGTTGATCTGCAACTGACGCTCCTGGTGCAGGGGTGGCCCGAAGATGTGCTGGCGGTTTCGGCGGCAGGTGCGGAAACAACAGAAACGACCCAACCACACGTCACGGTATGGGCAAACGGGGTTATTGTTGACACCTTCACGCCGTCGCCGCAATGGGCAGAATACTCCTGCATTATCCCGGCATCTCTTCACAACCAGGAACCGCTACGGATTGAGCTGGAAACCTCGCACACCTTTACGCATACCGAACGCGGCAAGGATCCGCGCCCCAAAGGGGTGCGGCTGGCTGGCGTTTCGGTAGCGCATCAGATGGCAACCGGCGCATGGCAACAGCAACCAACGCTGCGCCAGCAGTTTCAGGTACTTGTCAGCCAGGTGTTGCCGCCAGCCTGGGGTGCGGTAGGGCTGTTGTTGCTGGTGGTGGTGCTCTGGTATGCGTTGCTCCTGCGTTTGCGTCTTTCGCTCGCGCTGGCTTTTCTGCTGGCAACGCTGGCGGCTGGTCTGGGGGCGGCCGGGCTGGCACTGCTGCGGCTCTGGATGGGGGCGGTGTTGCAGGTGTCGCTGTGGCTGCTGCTGGTGACTCTGCTGCTGGCATGGCATGCGCCGCTGCTGCGGTTGCTGCGCCTGCTGCTGCGCCGCTATGGGCGCGGGTATGCGCTCCATTATGGCTTGATTGTTGCAGCCCTGGCCGGCAGCGGCTATGCCATCGGCAAGGCAGCAACCAACCTGCAAACCTCGCTGGCAACTGGCTCCTCTATTGCCCGTATGATGTTCCCCGACTCGTTGCTCATCGGTTTGCTGGGGGCTACGTTGCTGGTGTTGCTGTTGCTGCTGGGGCGCGAGGGGTTGCCGCGGTTTGTCGGTGGCGTGGCGGATGGGCTGCGCAGGCCAACAGTCGGTTTGACGGTGCTGCTGCTGGCCGGTGGGATCTGGCTTGGCTATGAGGCGGTGATTGTTGCGCGATTGCCGTATGTCGGGCACGCCGATTACGCTGACAATGCGGTGGTTGCCCGCAATATCGTGGCCGGGCGCGGCTGGGTGGTGGATTATATCACCCAGTTCTACCAGCTCTATGCGGGCACCACCCGCCCACAGGAGACATGGCCGCTGTTGCAACCGCTCTGGATTGCCCCCTTTCTTGCCATGTTTGGCGAGCACGCCTGGGCAGTCAAAATACCCAATCTGCTGTTTAATGCGCTGTTGCTGCTGCTCATCTTTACCATCGGCACCCGCCTCTGGGACCGCCGCGTCGGTCTGGTTGCTGCCCTGCTCACGCTCACCAGCCATCTCTTTTTCAAACTGACCATCTATGCGACCAGCGACCTGGCGTTTGTGGTGTTTACCACCGCCGCGGTGTATTTAATGCAGAATGCAGAATGCAGAATGCAGAATGCAGGTAATGGTCAGCAGTCAGCGGTCAGCAGTCAGGCGCAGCCGCTGCCAACGCTCCAACGCTCCAACGTTCCAACGTTCCAACGCTCCATCGTTTTGCCACTGCTCGGTTCGGGGGTGCTGACGGGGTTGATGTTGTTGCAGAAACCTGCCAGTGCGTTGATAGCGACGGGCATGGGTATCTGGCTGATGTTGCGCATCATCCAGCACCAGGGTGGCAGGTTGCTGCCGGCAGGTATCTCCTGGCAACGGCCGCGTTCACTCCTGCAGCATCCATTGCTGGCGCGTATGTTGCTCTGGGCAGTGCCCGCGCTGCTGATCTTTACGCCGTATGTGGTGCGCAACCTGACACTGTTCCAGACGCCGGTCTATTCAACCGAGCGGTATGACGCCTGGGTGCTGGGCTATCGCGGCGATAGCAGCGAGGCCTGGGAGGATATCTACCGCGTCTATGTGCCAGCCCTCGGTGGCGCAGGCGTGCCAGACCGTAGCTGGATTTTGCGCTGGGGGTTTGACCATACGCTCGATAAGTTCATCACGCAGGTTGAAGCCGTGCGTGATTATCTGTTGCCGGCCTGGAAAGGGTTGCCGCAGTCGCTGGCTGGCAAGGATGGGCAGATTGGCTTCTTGAGCCAGAATGAGCGCAAAAATCTGTTTTCGCCGCTCGGAGCGTGGCTCGCCCTGGCGGGCATCATTGCGGCACTGGCGGCTCGCCGCCGTTTGTTGTCGTTGCTCTTTCTGGCGTTTGCGCCATATACGTTGTTTCTGGTGACCTACTGGCACGCGAATGAGGAACGCTATTTTCTGATGCTGATTCCCTGGCTGGCTCTGCTGTCGGCCTGGGTGCTGTGGGCGGTCTTCGACCGCATGCGAGCCATTGGGGACGGACGCTGGGCACCGCTCGGCTTTGTGCTGGTGGGGCTGTCGGTGTACAGCATTATGCAATTTTCCTGGCCGATTATCGCCAGCAAGGTAGAGCACGAGCCAGACAAATGGGCCCCAGACCTGGCGGCCTATGCCTGGATTGAGCAGCATACGCCGTCAGATGCGGTGGTGATGACGCGCAATCCCTGGCAACTCAACTGGCACACCAGCCGCGCGGCGGTGATGATTCCAAATACGTCCGATTATGATATACTGATGTTTCTGGCACGCTACTACGATGTTGACTACATCGTGTTTGATAGCTTGATGCGGGTTAAGGGCGATGCTGCCCGTGTGCTGGCACCATTGATAAATCCGCCTGTTGCCCAGGTTGGTGAGCGAGTGGATGGTTTCAAGCTGGTGTATGTCAGCCCGACAGAGCAAAACCGTGTGCTGGTGTATGCACTACCGAGAGGAAGCGTTGGAGCGTTGAAGCGGTTGGAGCGGTAAAGAAGCAGGAGTATCATTATGCGTATTCTCATGCTCACCTCGTCGTATCCAAAGTATGACGGCGAGACGACGGCACCATTTATCGAGGAGATTGCGTCTGCGCTGGCGTTGCGCGGGCACGTTGTTCATCTGGTCGCGCCCTATCATCCAGAGGTGCGGCGGGAGGCTATCGAGCGGGGTGTAGAACTGCATTTTTACAAGTATGCGCCGCACCCTGCGCTGAATGTCTGGGGCTACGCCCAATCACTGCTGGGCGACACCGAGGTCAAAAAGGCAACGCTGGCAGCCGCGCCGTTTGCGCTGGCCGGTTCGGTGCGTGGCTTGCTGGATGTGATGGGCTATACCCCTTTCGTGACCTATCATCCGCAGCAGCGGTTTGATATGGTGCATGCCCACTGGGTTATCCCGAATGGTCCGCCAGCCGCATTTGCTGCCTGGTGGAAACGGTTTCCGCTGGTGGTCAGTCTGCATGGCAGCGATATCTACATGGCCGAGCAGCACTGGCCGATAGCTACCTCGGCCGCGCTGACGCTACGAGCGGCCTATGCGGTGACGGCGTGTAGTAGCGACCTGGCAATGCGCGGTATGATGCTTGGCGCACGTCCGCAGGCAAGCTATGTTATTCCTTATGGCATCAATCCAGAGGAATTTTGCCCACAGCCAGAAGCACGGGCAAAGGTGTGTGCCGAACTGGGCGTGGCAGAGGATACGCCGCTGGTGTTTGCCATCGGGCGAATGGTCTACAAAAAAGGGTTCAATGTTTTGCTGGACTCCTGGCCGCAGGTGCTGGCGCACAGGACACTGCGCATTTGCCG
>CAYFVX010000132.1:0-8563 GCA_964346425.1 uncultured Chloroflexaceae bacterium
ACCGAGAATAGATGTCAAAGGTGTGCGCAACTCATGCGAAACGGTGGAAACAAATTTATTCTTCGCCTGGTCAAGCTCACGTTCCCGCGTGACGTCGTGAACTGCCCACAGGCAGCCGGTTACCTGCCCCAGACTGTCGCGGGTTGGCACGGCCAGGATACGGATGTATTGCACCGGCTCTTGCAAGCGGATGTTGACGACATGCACCTCCCGCGGGGCTTCCTGCCATTTTTCAAAGAATTCGGTCAGATGCTCCACTTCGGCGAGGCGCGAGCCAAGCGCGTCTACCAGGTCTGTCGCCACCAGAAAAGGTTGCTCTGCGGCCGGTTCCGGGATGTTCCAGGTGCTCGCCCAGGCAGGATTGGAGCGTACCATATGCCCATCCATATCAAACAAAGCCAGACCATTGGGCAGGCTCAAAAAAACTTCGTCCAACTGCGTGCTGGTTTCCAACACTTCTTGATATTTGATCGCCCGCGCCAGCGGATGGGCTGCCAGTTCACACAGCCTGCTGACAAATGCCAGTTCCTCTTCGCCAAAAGCGGCCGAACGGGGGCTATCCAGCACCAGCACGGCCAGCGGTTTATGCTCAAGCAGCATAGGCACGGCCAGTTCTGCTCGGACATCGGATTCCATCGGGTGCAGGTCGGTTTCTTGCGTCACGTCGCGCACCAGCAAGGCGCGTCTGCGTTGCACGGCCCGCCCCGCCAGACTGTTCGCCCATTTCAATCGCTGCAAGCGGGCATCAACCAGGGTGGTTGCCAGCACGTCCGAGGTATAGCCTTCATATGATTGTACCACCAGTTCTTCATGCGCATGGTCAACCAGGCAGAGGACGCCGGCTTCTGCGCCGGTTTCATCCAGCGCACTGCGCAACAGTCTGGTGGTTAGCGTATGCAATGAGACCAGTTCCTCAAATTCATATTCCAGTGCCAGCAAAAAGGGGGTTCGTACTGCCAGATCGGTCACCGGTCCCTGCGCACCCGTCGCCAGCGGGAGATAGTGCGCATTGGTAGCGGTTGATTGCAGCCGTTTTTGCCCCTCGGCAACAATCGCAGCGGCCAGTTGCGGCAGCAAGGCAAAGAGAAATTCCTGCACCTCGGTTCCCAGGTCCTCCGCATCGTCTGCACGCAGTTCCAGCACGCCCCAGAGTCGCTTGCCCCAGCTAATGGGGACACCAAGATAGAGCGGCGGCGGGGCGAAGGGGTCTGGTTCACGCGGAGATTGTACGGGGGGGATGACCTGGCGCACCATCTTTTTCTTCAACGCTGTCTGGCGGGTGACCTGGTTGTCCCAGGGATAGGCGTCGCGGCCGGGCGAGAAGAAGTGGTGCCGTTGTGCGCCTGGCTGGGCCGACTCAAACCAGCACGTCAGGCGGGCATCCCGATAGCGCATGCCGCTATGCATCAGGCTGAACAGGTCGTGCAACCGGGCAGCCAGGGGACGGTCTTCCCCCAGCAGACAGGAGGCTGTCGGCAGGAGCGACAGCAGCTCGATTGATGATGGAAGGGTTGGGAGCATCGCATTTCTATCCAACCACCGCGCGGTTTTTCTGGGGCTTGTTGCGTCTGGTTGTGCCATATTGCACCGGTTTGAGCAACCGCACGCTGATTGCAAGCAAAACTGCCGTCACCACCAGAGCCAGAAACGTGTAGGCAAGCCAGGGTGATGGCACCAGAATATCTCCGCGGCCTGGATCAATCGTAAAGAAGAAGGTTTCTTTGCCCTCGGAGAGGGCGGCTTCTGTGAGTGCAAACGCGATGAATGGATGAAAGCACACAACTGCCCCGACGGTATAGACAAAAATGGGAATGTTGAACAGGTTTTCCATAAAATGCCAGCGTTCTAACTGTGCAATAGCTGCCACCACAAACAGAAAGGGAACGATCAGCAGCAGCAAAATGATGGATGCCTGGGCGCGCACGGTGGCAGCAAGCGTTGTGCCAGCCACCACCGACCAGAACATACCGACGGCGGCACAAAAGAGCACGGTGACCAGCAACATGATGATTGCCAGCACCAGCTCTGTCCCGCTCACCCCACCAAACAAAAACGCAACGCCGGCCAGCGGCAGCACACTCAGCACCAGCAACGTGGCATAAGCAAGAGCCGAGACGAGTTTGCCCAGCACGATTTCCCACGGCGACAGTAGCGTCGTTATCAAGAGATCGTAGGTCTGTCGCTCTTTCTCGCCGGCAACCGTGCCGGCGGTCAGGGATGGCGTAATAATACAAACCTGGATCATGGCGGTAACGATCACGGTGATGAAGACAGCCTTGCCAATCGTGCGACCATCTTCAATGTCTGGACTTGCTCCGCTTGAGCTATAGAATGCCAGATAGATAAGCAGGGTTATCAGGCTAATCAAGACCAGGTAGATGGTGAGAATAATCATAGCACGATTTCCGCGCATTCGCCTGCGCAGCTCCTGGAGCAGCACCGGGTTTGACCAGATATTCATAGGGCTAAAAACTCCGCCATAAAACGATTGACCAGTTGCGGTTTTTCGTGCAGCAGCCGGTGGGAGCAGCCGGGTACATACACGATATGCAAATCGGGTACATACTGTTCGGTGTTATAGGTGAGCGGCGCATCGGCATCGTGGTCTTTTTGCCCCCAGAGCAGCAGCGTGGGGGATTGCACCTGCATCGGTCGGTCTTTGAACAACCCCGCCACCGGATGACCATGAAACAGTGTTTCAAGCGAACGGGAAAACCGATACCAGTTCAGGATAGCAGATAATGCTCCTGGTTTGCTGATGGCATCTTTATAGACATCTATTTCTTTGTCGCTCAACGCTTCTTTCTGCACCATCACCCCGCGGAGCATCCACTCGATCATGGCATAGTCGTTGGCCGCCAGCACGATTTCTGGTAACCAGGGAATCTGAAAAAAGGTAAATGCCAGATTTTTCAACCGCAGGTTCCATTCGGTTTTCCATGAGCGCATCAGCAGGGCCGGGTGGGGGGTGTTGAGCACCACCAGACGGGTCACACGATGCGGATAAAGTATCGCCATTCCCCAGGCTATCAACCCGCCCCAGTCATGACCGGCCACCAATGCGTGCTGATAGCCCAATGATTTGATCAACTCGATCATGTCTGCTATCAACACATCTGGCTCATAGCCCCAATCGGGCTTGTCTGTATCATTATACCCCCGTAAATCGGGTGCCACCACCTTGAAATAGGGGCTGAAGTGCTCAATCTGGCGATGCCAGCTATACCAGAACTCTGGAAAGCCGTGCAGCAAGAGCAATAATGGCCCCTGACCGGCGGTTGCATAGTGCATACGAATGCCATTTATTTCGACATATTCGTGCTGAATGTGCGTCATCTAGCAAGCCCTTTCGCCACAGTGCACCGGCAAACGCACGATAAACCGGGTCAACCCTGGCTGTGATTGCACTTCTATCGTCCCGTGGTGATCTTGAATGATGCGGTAGCTGATATCCAGCCCCAATCCTGTTCCGACACCGACATCTTTGGTGGTGAAAAACGGGTCAAACAGCCGTGGTTGAATATCCTGCGGAATGCCTGGCCCATCGTCGGCGATTTCTACCATGACGTAGTCATTTTCGCAGCGGGTAACCAGCCAGATGGTTCCCTGCTCTTGCATTGCATCCAGTGCATTGTCGAGCAGGTTAGTCCAGACTTGATTCAGTTCGCTGCCCCGCGCCTGCACCATTGGCAGGTCGGTGTCATACTGGCGAATTATGGTTATCTCTTTCAAGCGGTGGTTCAACATGGTGAGCGTATTCTCCAGCCCTTTGTGGATGTCTACGTTCTGCATGGCTCCCTGGTCCATATAGGTGTAGCCTTTGACCGCGCTGACGATGTCGGAAATCCGCGTGCTACTGTGGTCTATCTCTTGCAGCAAGCTGTGGGATTGCAGGCTGGCATAGAGCCAGGCAAGCACATCCGTAGTGTGCTCAGTTGGGATATCTGCGGTCAGTTGTTGCAATTCTGGCAGCGTCACGCCAAAGGCGACAAAACATGCAGCAACTTCCCAGGGGTTGGCAACTTCGCGCAAAACCGACCAGTTGACCATTTCTTCCTCACGGTCGCTTTGTTCCATCGGCGGTAGCGGCGGAATGGTGCCCAGCCGCGTCACCATCTGCTGCTGAAACGCCAGCAATTGCTGCATCAAACCGGCCGAAGGACACATGGTTGTGAGCTTCATTGTTCGCGTCTGCAAATCGGGCAGCATTTCTTGCAGCGTGCAGGCGGCGCGGCGCACGGCCGCGGCCGGGTTGTTGAGTTCGTGCGCCAGTCCTGCCGAGAGTTTGCCCAGGGCCGCCATTTTTTCTTGTTGCTGTAGCATGGCCGCAAACTGGTGCATGCGTTCTGTCGCGGTGCGGAGAATACGTGACCCGACCATTGGGCAGGTGGCAAAGAGGGCAAAGAATGCCTGTTGCTCAAACACGAGCAGGTGACTGGGAACGATGGCGCGGACAGACATGTCGGATGGTGTGCCATGCAGGAGTGCCACTTCACCCCCAATGATACCACGGGGTGTGGTTCCCAGCACCATTTCCTGCTTGTTGATGGTCCGTGTAATCTGTAATTCGCCTTCCAGCACGACATAAAAGCGGTCGGCTGGTTCATTGACCTGGACAAAGAACTCGCCACGGTCCAGAAACATCTCGTAGCTATGGTCCAGCAACCAGCGCATTTCGTCCTGGGAGATGCCCTCAAAGAGGGGAAGTTCGTAGATTTCGTTCATCGTTCCCCCTACGAGCCGTGGGCCAGAGCGAGTGCTCGCACCTCTTGCGCACCAGCCGCCCGCAATACCTCTGCACATGCAATGAGCGTGGAGCCGGTGGTGGTCACGTCATCAATGAGCACTACCCGCGCCGGTGGTGCTTTTTTGCTGCGCCAGGCAAATGCTTCCTGCATATTTTTGCGTCGTTCCTGCGCATCCAGCCCGACCTGATGGGCGGTATCACGCTTGCGCACCAGCCCTTTTGTGCGCAGGGGAACGCCATACGCTTCGGCGATATGGCCGGCCAGCAGGGTGCTCTGGTTGAATCCACGCTCGGCCATGCGATCTGGATGCAAGGGCACCGGGATAACGGCATCCATTGGGAGCGGGTGCTTTTTCAGATGGGTTATCAGTAAATCGCCCAGCAATGGCGCGATACGCTGGATACGGTCATATTTGAGCGTATGGATGGCCTGCCGCAACGGGTCTTCAAACTGATAGGCGGCACTGGCACTGAGCAGTGAAGTTTCCGCTCCCCCTATTCTGGGAATGGTTACCGCTGGATAGGGACGCAGGTTTGCCTGACAGGTCGGGCACAGCAGAACGCCGCTACGTTTGCAACCAATACAGCGGTCGGGAAAGAGCAGACCAAGCAATCCATCTGCAAGCGGGCGCAAGGATTCCATCGTTCAACACCTGGCTAGGGACAGCACATCCGTATATCAATAATC
The DNA here is from genome assembly GCA_964346425.1 of uncultured Chloroflexaceae bacterium. Lineage (GTDB taxonomy): Bacteria > Chloroflexota > Chloroflexia > Chloroflexales > Chloroflexaceae > JAAUSY01. Next base: position 5,436 of record CAYFVX010000132.1, read on the forward strand.
TTCTCGACGATTGGCTCAATCGTCTCGCGCAGTGTTTCCAGTTCCATGTCCGTCACTTTGAAAGCGGTCAGGAAATTGGAGGGGTCTTCACCGGCAAAGGTGCCAAACGAGAGAAAATTGCCCCCGTGATCGGCGATAGCAGATGTGAGTTCGGCCAGTTTGCCGTGGGTATCCTCCATCAGCGCGGTCACGCGCACGCCCATACTGCGGGCGCCCATAAGCTCCAGGAATATCTTGAACAAATCCGTCTCGGTGATAATGCCCACCACATGGTTATTGCGCATCACTGGCAGGCCGCCGATTTTTTTGTCTGCCATGATCCGTGCGGCTTCTTCAATGGGCGTATCTTCTGCGACGGTGATAACGTCTTTTGTCATAATATCGCCCACTTTAATTTTGCTCAGCAGATAGTTGAGCTCCCAGATGCTCAATGAGGTTGCCTGGGATGGCGAGGCCGTGAACAGGTCTTCGTCGGTGACGATGCCTACCAGTATGCCATGCTTATCAACGATGGGCAAGCGGCGAATATTTTCATTTTTTATCAGATTGAGTGCATCGTGGATGGGCATGTCCGGATGAGCAAAGACGACCGGGTGTCTCATACGTTCGCCAACAAGCATAGAATCAACCTCCTACCATGATAAATCGTGACGCCGCGGCTGCGAGAGGATATTGCGGCTTGAGGCGATCGCAAGCGCGAGCAGAACGGCAAACACAAGCTCAAGCTCACGCGTTGCTGTTCCGATACGCTTCACCGCGGGAAGTCTCTTGTTATACTGTCCTCGATTGTACCATACAATTTGCGGCAGCATGCAGGTGCTATAATGGCGAATGGAGGATGGAGAATGCAGAATGCAGAATGCAGAATGCCGGGCATCCTGCCCGGACCCATTCCCCATGCTCAATACTCCATTCCTTCTACCCAGCGTCGCATCAACTCTACGGCAAACCCATACCGCTCCTCGCCATCGCGCCACACAATATCGTGCTGCAGCAGCGTCTGCAATGCTGCCTGCGGCTGCGCTGCGTCCATGCCCGTGCTGCGCACCAGTTCTTCCCGCGTCAGCCCATCCTGGTGTGGCGCAAGCACGCGCAGCATGTCGGTCTGGCCGGTTGGCTCGCTCTGCTGCGCCTGGTTCCAGACGCCGTGAAAATAGGCGCTGCCATCGCTGGCAAAGTCGGGCGCACCGATAACCGTTTGCACATCCGCCAGGCTGAAGCGTCGCTCGCGTGGCTGCCCCTGCTCGAACACTTGCTGATTGAAGCGCGACACCAGCGAGTGCCCGATCAGTTGGATGAGGAAGGGTTGCCCGCCGGTCAGCCGTATTATTTCCTCTATCGCCGCCTCGTCGTAGTCCAGGTCGAAGTCGGGTGTGGGCTGCACGATGAGCCGCCGCGCCGCCGCAGGCGAGAGGAAGCTCACGCGTAGAGCGTTGACGCTGCCAAACAGCGGGTTCCAGTAGTCGTGCCGTCGCTCTTCCAGCGTATACAGGCCGGCAAACGCCATAATGAACCAGGGGTAGGTCATAAACGTGCCGCGCCAGAAGTCGAGCAGGTCGGGCGTGAGCCGCCCCTCCTCCATCTGCTCTTCCAGCTTTTCAAACTCATCCACGGTGATGATAAAGCGGCGGTCGTCGCGCACGCGGTCGAGGCGGCGCAGGAAGCGGCTAAAGCCAAAGCCGGGGCTATCCGCGGCAAAGTCCGGCTCCTGCGGCTCGGTAAACCCGTCGGCGGGTTGAATACCACACTGCTCGCACGCATCGAATATGGTCACCGCCAGTTGATAGAGCAACTGCGCGGTGCTGCGCACGCGACCCACGCGCTGCATGTTGAAGTCTACAATGACTGTCTGTGCGCCAAAGCGTGCGCCCAGGTTGTGCAGGATGGACGATTTGCCCATGCGCCGATGCCCAAAGACTACCACCGACGGCACCTGTTCCTCATTGCCCCACAACTCTTCCAGGCGGCGCATCACATCCTCGCGCCCCACAAACCGCTCGCCCTCCACCGGGTTGTTGAGGATGTAGGGGTTCTTCACCGGCGCGTGCTCTTCGGCGCGGCCCTCCGCGCCGCCCGCCTCGCTCACCAGCCGCCGCCACTGGCGGATGATACGCCGCAGGAGCGCGTGCTCCGGTGGCACCACCTCCGCCTGCACATACGCATCCAGGTCATCCAGCGCATCCGTCGCCCGCGCCAGTGCCGCCAGGCGGTTCACACGGCTACTACTGGCACCATACGCCGCCACCTCCGCCCGCACCGTCTCCAGCCGCATCAACGCCGGGCGTGCCGAGCATAAAGAGCCGTACCCATCAGGATTTGGTGAGGAAAGCGCATCTTCTGCGCGGACCTTTGCGTTCTTTGCGCCTTTGCGCGAGGCATTGCCCGGACGTTCCCACCCCCCAAGCTCTTCCACCTCCGCATACGCCAGAAACTCCGCCAGCCGCGCATAGCACCAGCCCACCTCCGCGCCGCCCGGATATTCGGCCAGCCCCTCGTATGTCTCCGCATACGCCGCCAGCGAGAAATCATCCTGTTCCACCCGTTCCTCATCTAGCAAATCGTAGAGCATGGCAGCAAAGCGCGTCAGCGGCGTCGTGTGGTGGCTGCGCAGCCGGCGGGTAAGTGGGTAGTAGACAAGCAGTTCAAACAAGTCCTGAGTACGTATCCGTTGATTGCCGATTTCAGCCAGCAGCAGCCGGCGGGCTGCAGGGGTTTTGCGCCAATCAGCTTCTTCAACTGGTGCAACCATATACGCTCCCAGTTCTGGCATGGTCAGGATGGTATGCAGGGTGGACAGCGGCGTGGCATGCTGGTGCAACCAGTCGTGTAATACCGATTGCGCACGCCAGCGTTGAAACGGATTGGCAGCCACCTGCGCCGCCATGCGCAAGCCCGCCGGTTCAGCCTGTTGCACCCGTTGCTGCAGGGCTGCGCGTGCGCCGGGCAGTGGCAACACCAGCAGCTCGTCATGCTCGATGGGATGCGTGCCGGTTCTCCTGGCGGTTTGCAGGAGAGATGCAAGTACCTGAAAGGGATAGAAGGGCAACCGTAATGCACCCAACCAGGTACCTGCACCAGCAGCAATCCCGACAAGGGTACCTTCATCCAGCCCAACCATCACGCCGAAC
>CAYFVX010000133.1:0-8551 GCA_964346425.1 uncultured Chloroflexaceae bacterium
GAGACCGCTTCTTTGGCAATATCCACTTTGCGGTCGCTGCCGGGCACGGCTTCGCCACCCATGCGACGACCATTGCCGGCGCAGTGGCAGGCGTCCATGCTGCCCGATTTGTCAACGAGGAAGACAATCGCCAGGTTGGGCCGTTCTTCGCGGTCACGCACATCCATATAGACGGGCATGGCTTCTTCAATGGGGGTATGGCTGTAGCCGCCCACACCATAGCTTGCTGTGCCGCCAATCATCACCAACCCTTTGCCCAGATCACGGACATAGGCAGGCAGGTTTGCCATTGCTTCGATGGGAAGTTTCCGCGCGGCCACGTTGACCAGCACAATAGCTTCATAGGTGCTCAGTTCGGTTAATGAGCCGGGCAATGCGTCTGGTGCTACGACATCCACCCGCATGTTGGTCGCTTCAAGCGCGTTCTGCAGGTTGCGGGCTTCATCTTCGACACCCTCGACCAGCAGTAGGCCGGGGGGGCCTTGCACCTGCACCAGCAGGGTGGATTCGTTGTTTTGCACGCGTCCGTCTGTTTGCGGTTCAATCTGCACGCGGTAGCGTTGAAATCCTGTCCCCTGAACTTCGACGCTATAGCGAAACTGGTTGCGACCGGGGGTGAGCTGAATTTCCCGGTCGGTGAGGATATCCTGGTTGGCAAAGATGCGCAGGCGGGCCGTTTGTTCGACGGAGCTTTCGACGGTGGTGTGCAGCTCGATGGTCTGTCCTTCACGGGCTCTGGTGGGGGCATGCAAGGAACTGATGAGGGCTTCGTCCGAAGAGAGCGTGGTTGCGAGATCAACAATGTCTATCGGGATACCGCGGGTGGCGGCGAGGCGGGCAGCCTGTCGTGCATGACCATCATTTTCGCCCCCGTCGCTGAGCAGCACGAGCCGTTTTTGGGTTTCAGCCGGGAAGAGGGCAAGGCCCAGTTGTATGGCTTTCTCGATGTTGGTATGGGCTGCCTGGGGGAGAGAAGCCAGTCGTCCTATGCGGTTTATAGTGCTTGGTGTGCGTTCCACCAGCGCATTTTCGCCAAAGACGACGATGCCTGCCTGGTCGTCTGCTGGCATCGTATCAAATGCTTGCTGGATGAATGCTTCGGCCTGTCCACGGGCGGAGGGGGTGATAGAGTCGCTACTATCTATCAGGAAGATAGTGGTCAATTCTTGCACGGGGAAGACGAGCTGTGTACCGGCCAGGCTCAAGATAAGGGCCAGCAGGAGTATGGTGCGCAGGCTCAGGCTTGCCCAGAAGCGGAATGGGGTGAGACGGCGTGGGAGCACAAACATCAGTCCGATGAGTGGAATGAGGAGCAGCAGGAGCCAGAGTGCTTCGGGATAAATAAAGGAGAGTCGTACCATACGGATTTGCTATTTCCTGGGGCATGGTACCATTTCCACGACTGCACTGGGAAAAAGGGAGCTTCTTGCATCCGTACAGAATGATACTGCGTGCCACAATAGGCAGGAGGTATGCAGCATTGGGTGAGTATTTCCGACGCTGCGTCATTCCTGCATTGGTTTCTCTTGGCATGCATTGTATACTAGGGAAGGACAGAAAAGCAAGCACCTGGCAGCAAGGAATGCACAAAGCCCAGCAAAAGGAGAAGCAGATATATGTGTGGGATCGTTGGCTATATTGGTTCTCAGGACGCAACAAGAATTGTGATGCAGGGGTTGCAACGGCTCGAATACCGGGGCTATGACTCAGCCGGTATTGCCGTCTATGACCAGAGTGCAGAACTGCAAATATATCGCAGAGTCGGCAAGCTCAGCAATCTGGTTGAGGCTCTGGATGGTACAGAGGTAAGTGGCAGGCTTGGGCTTGGTCATACGCGTTGGGCAACCCACGGTGGTGTGACAGAAGCAAATGCCCACCCCCATCTTGACCAGAGCGGCGAGATTGTGGTGGTGCAGAATGGGATTGTAGAAAATTATCAGGAGCTGAAAGAGCAACTGATGCAGCAGGGCCATACCTTTCATTCGCAGACTGATACGGAAGTGATTGCGCATCTGGTTGGCGAGTATTACCAGCATAACGGGTCGCTGGAGGAAGCGGTGCGGCAGACATTGTACCGGCTGCGTGGTGGCAATGCAATTGTTGCTTTCAATATGCGTGAGCCAGACAAGTTAGTTGTTGCACGATTGGGGAATGCTGGAGGCGTGGTTATTGGCCTGGGCAAGGGCGAAAACTTTGTTGCGTCGGATATTCCTGCCTTGCTTGATCATACTCAGGAGGTGCTCTTTCTGGAAGACCGCGAGGTTGGGGTGGTTTCTGCCCAGGATGTACAGATTACCCACTTGAATGGTCTGGAAGTCAGACGAAAACCAACGCGCATGGCGTGGGATCCGGTGTCGGTGGCGAAGGGGCAATACCGCCACTTCATGCAAAAAGAGATCAATGAGCAACCCCGCTCGTTGATGGACGTGTTGCGCGGACATGTCGACCTGGAAGCCGGTGTGGTGCGCATGAGCAATCTGAAGCTGGATGATGAAGCCCTGCGTCGCGTCAAGCGCATTTACTCGGTTGCCTGTGGGACGGCGTGGCATGCCGGGCTGGTGGGCAAGTTTATGATTGAGTCTCTGGCTGGTGTGCGGGTGGAAGTAGATTATGGGAGCGAGTTTCGCTACCGTGGCCCAATTCTGGGCGAAGACAGCCTGCTGATAGCGATTACGCAGAGTGGCGAGACGGTGGACACGCTGGCGGCAATGGAGGAGGCGCGTTCGCAGGGGGTTCCCAGTGTCTCCATTGTCAATGTCATGGGTAGCCAGGCGGAGCGGCTGGCAGACGGGGGGCCAATCCACCTGCATGCGGGGCCAGAGATTGGCGTGGCTTCCACCAAGTGCTTTACCAGTATGCTGGTGGCCTCGTACCTTTTTGGGCTGCGGCTGGCACTGGCCCGCGGCACGCTCTCGGCCGAGCAGGTGCGCGAGCATTTGCAGCCGTTGAGCGAACTGCCCTCCAAAGCGGGGCAGGTGATTGAGCAGACGACGCCGCAGTGTGAGGCATTGGCGGAACGCTATTATAAGGCGACGGATGCGCTCTATCTGGGGCGGCAGATCAACTATCCGATTGCGCTGGAGGGGGCGCTGAAGCTCAAGGAAATCAGTTATATCCACGCTGAGGGTTATCCAGCGGGCGAGATGAAGCATGGCCCCATCGCGCTGATTGATGAAAATATGCCAGTCATCTGCATTGCGACGCGTGATTCGATCTATGAGAAGATGCTGAGCAATATTGAGCAGGTGCGGGCCCGGCATGGCAAGGTTATTGCCATTGCGACCGAGGGCGATACGCTCATCAAGGAGAAGGCGGACCATGTTATCTACATCCCGGAGACGTTGCCCATGTTGACGCCGGTGCTGGCGGTTATTCCGCTGCAAATTCTGGCGTATTCCATCGCCGTGTGGCGTGGTGCGGATGTGGACCAGCCGCGCAACCTGGCGAAGAGCGTGACGGTGGAGTAGGATACTCATACCAGTGATGAGTGATGACCTATCTTTCACGTAAATGCATGTGCCAGTAAAACGGGGGTTAATCCCCATTCATACACCACTTGAAGCCATAAAACATACTGGTTTCCCTACTTTTTAAAAAAGCTCATTCATGCTATTAAAAAGTAGGGAAACAGTTCTTCATTTCAGCACTTTTTGACGTTCAAGTGGGGAACACCTGACGACATTATGTCTCCTGACATCACTCGGACATTGATTTACGCGAAAGCTAGGTGATGAGTGATGAGTGATGAGCGGCTGCAATGCGTTCTATGGTGCCAGTGGCAGCGTTGCATGTTTGGGACTTCTTTGGGTCCGTAGCGAAATAACTTCCCGATATTTAACAATATAAAATATTCGTGGTACAAAATAACCAGCGCAATTTGTTCACCGAACAATATCGTAAATAAAACGCTGTAACTTTGCGAACAAGCGGAAAGCTTCCAAATGTTTTCAATGCTAAAATACTTCGTGTCATTAAGTATCGGGAAGTTATTTAGACACGGACCCTTTGCCTGATAGGAATGGGACAAACCACTATGACGTATCGAGTCACAGTCGTTATTTTGATGAAATCATCAAATCTGCGTTGGTATAACTTTTCGAGTACTTCGCCTAACATGCGTAGCACGGTTGGAGAAGAAGGCGATGCATCTTTGTTCCCCGCGACGGAGCATGCTTTTTGGCTTTCTAAAGACAAATAAATTGTGACTTTATTCACAAACACCTCGAAAGTAGTAGTGGTTCTTATGACGATTTTATACAGACAAAAATTGTCCCAACTATGAAACGTTCCCAAAAGCTGGGAACATCTTCTTTCAGAGAAAGGCACAGATAGACCTCACCCATGCTGCCCTTGAGAGCCTGATGAACGAGATAGCGGTTGCCGATGGTGTCGCCCTTGCGGTAGCGGGGTTGTCGGGACATAGAAACCTCCTTATGATATAGTAGCCAGCGGTTTTGTAAAGCGAGGAGTATTGTCATAATCTCCTGCTTTGTCCATCGTTTTACCCATCACGCAATTGTGCAATGACAGGTGATAACACATCCAGTGTTCGATCAATCTGCTCAACTGTTGTCTCTTTTCCAACGGTCAGACGTATTGCACTCTGCGCCTGGTCGTAGGATAGGCCCAATGCGCTCAGGACATGCGATGGTGCTGGCGAACCACTCGTGCATGCACTGCCGCTACTGGCACAGATACCCTGTTGATCAAGCATCAAAATGAGACTTTCATTATCTACCTCATCAAATGAGACATTGACATTGTTCGGCAATCGTTGTAGTAAGTCACCGTTCAAGGAACTTCCAGGAATACGAACCAGAATGCCATCAATCAATCGGTTGCGCAGGAAAGTACAAAGATTGACATACTGGTCGCGCTGTTCCTTGCTGCTTTTCAGTGCTGCTGCCATTCCTGCTATCCCCGCTACATTCTCCGTGCCTGCTCGAAGGTTTCGTTCTTGCCCTCCGCCGGTTATCTGCGGTACTACTGGCGTTCCCCGACGGACATACAATGCTCCTACTCCTTTTGGGCCATAAACCTTGTGCGCTGACATGGTCAAGAGATCAATGTTCAAAAGCGAGACATCTATGTTCAAGAAACCGGCAGCCTGTACAGCGTCGGTATGAAACGTCACTCCATGCTGCCGACAGAGCGACCCAAGCGCAGCTATCGGCTGGATGGTGCCGATTTCATTGTTGGCATACATGATGGACACCAGCACGGTATCGGGGCGCAGAGCGGTGCGCAAATGTTCAGGGTCAATCAAACCGCTTTGATTGACTGGTAAAACCGTTATCTCAAATCCCAGGTGTTGCATATCCTCAACCGTATGCAAGACGGAATGGTGTTCTATCGAACTGGTGATGATGTGGCTCCCTTTGCCGCTTCGCTGTTGTGCTGTAGCTGTTCCACGTATCGCCAGATTGTTTGCTTCCGTACCTCCACTGGTAAAGAGTATTTCCTGGGGAGATGTGGCGTTCAGGAACGTCGTGATAGTTTCGCGTGACTGGTTAAGTATCTGCAATGCTTCACGCCCGGCTTTGTGCAAACTGGAGGGGTTGCCAGCGTGCTGCGTAAAAAGAGGCTGCATCATCTCAAGCACCGCTGGATCGAGTGGTGTGGTTGCTGCGTGATCAAGATAGATGCGTGAATTCATTCACATCCCTCTTTCCGTGCTTGTTCTTCCAGGCATATCGTTTCAACCATGCGTTCCATTACCTCGGTTTCGACAAAGGGAACCTGTGCATAGATAAGCCTGGTTTCGCCCTCAAGTCTTGCCACCAGATGACCTTTGCCTAACAATCGCTCGGCACCTTTTTCCCCCAATGCAATTTCCGATGTCCCCTCAGAGTCCACCCGCAAGATGAGACGATTGCCCAGATTGGAACGCAACTGCATAGGCATCACGTTTGCATCAGGCCGCTGCGCAGCAAAAACCAGATAGATGCCTGCTGCCCGTGCCTTGATTCCCAGACGGCTGACCACAGCAGCTACCTCTTGCTTGTATGCATCTGTCATCATCCATTCCGCAAATTCGTCGTGTATGAGCCAGAGAACCGGTAATCGTTCTGAAGGGGCAACTTTGCGGTTATAGCTCTGTACATTGTTGGTTCGGGCATGCTTGAAATGTTTGTATCGCCTATCCATCTCAGTCACAAGGTTTTGCAACTGCTGACTGGCTTTCTCCTGATCATCAATAACACCGTTTTCCAGATGGGGGAGTTCTTCAAATTGAAAGTAATCTACTCCCTGTTTGGGGTCTATCAGGATGATACGCGCCTGTTCCGGGGTATTGGTTGCTGCAATACTGAGTAAAATATTCTGCATCAACACCGATTTACCACTCCCTGTTGAACCTGCAATCAAGGTGTGAGGAGCATGGTCTGTTCCAGGAGCCAGAAAGAGAAGTTCGCCATCTTCTTCCCGCACCCCTATGGGCAGGCGTGTATTTCCATCCGTACAGTCCAGATGCCAGGTATGCCACACCTGTTGCATCTCGATAACCTGCCGCTGCGGTCGCTCGATGGCAAGTGTTATGACGCCTGGTTCAGGCTGGATGGAGATGATATTCAATCCGTGGGTAGTCAAAAATTCTGATCGTCGTTTGTGTATCTGTTCAACGGTCAGGTTGGCACTGCCCGCAAATTTCAACAAGGCTGCGTTGGGGGTCAGGACACTGCTTACGAGCCTGGAACGCAATTGGAATTGCTGCAATGCGCTTCTGGTACAGTGTTCAATATCGCTCAACCAGTCTTGCGTATCTGATGTGTATGCTCCTGAACCGTCCGCTGTATTCAGGGCGTGCGCCAGTTGCTTATATGCCCACCTCATCTCCCCTGATTGCTTCTCAGTTGGTCGTATTGTTGATTGGATGGGAGGCATTGAAGCCTCATCAGCCAGAATATCTTCAAGGGATACAGCAGACAACGATGGTTGTTCATGGTCCTTGCTTGCGGAATGCTCAGAAGAAACGGTATCGCTCCTGGCATGAACGGGCTGGCGATAGGCATAGGATTCCCAGATAGGTTTATCAGCAGCTTTTTCGCGCACCGGCATTGGACTATGATTGTTCCAATAGCACTTAACGATGTCGCGAACATGAGCACGGCTAAACATTTCCTGATAGCTGTCCGGCGTATGTGCTACTTCGACTATCTCAGTATAATCTTGCCCATCCCCCGGTCCGGAAATGAATACATGCGAATACCCGCGAATGGTAATCTCGCACGCTCCATCCCGCACCGCACGTCGCCAACCTTCCAGATTCAGTTGTTCACTTGCAGGAAACTGTATTCCATCCAGCAACAGGTCAGACAGTCGTGCAAGCCAGAGTTCACGATCTAACCGTTCAGTCGTATCAAACAGCACTTCTTGAAAACGATTCACGGTATCCCGCAGTTGCTTTTGTGATTCCTTACGCATTGCAGCAAGATTGGAAGCGTCAATATATTTTGCCTCGCTGATGACAATGGTCAGTCGGAGTATGCCTGCCGGGGGTTGCTCTGGAATCAGAACCAGAATATCGGCAATATGCTGTTCCTTTTCCCCCAGCCATTCGGCATAGTCATCCAAAAAATACCAACCATAGTGGCGACTGATGCCAAACTCGTGACGAATGAGGTATTGACTGAGCACAATACCCATCAACTCACTGGCACTCCGTCCTCGTTTTGCAGCCCGCAAGACAATATCACCGGAAATAGTGTTTGCATCGGCAATAAAACGCTCGGCCAACTGCTCATATTCTTGCGTGTTCAGATCAAGATTCAAATCTTTCAGACGCTTCTTGACCATAGATTTGAGCAACCCAAGCGGAGCAGTAGATGAAATGATGACGTTTCGTCCCTGCGTTGTAGATTGCTTATAACGAATAACTCGAACATCGTGATTGAGCAATTGCCGACGGTCGAGCAGTTCATCATAATTGACGACCCAATTCCCCAGGTTATGCACCTCTTTGAAGATGTTTGCAGTATTGGAATCCTGAAAATCGAGTTGACGGACTGGCAGCAGTATCTCATGTTCATGACCATCCCAATCACCCTTAAAGAACGTTGTGATGGCAGCCAGAAATACCCATCCCTCACTGCTCTGAACGGGGCAGCACAAATAGGCAACCGATTTCATATCATCTTTTGCCGCAGGCATCCGTCGCGACCAGCGGGGTGGAACGAGGTCAGATATTGGCACTGGTGTGGCATTGACCTTATACCATTCAATGCGTGCATGACGGGCTATCACATCTTGTAAGAATACGAGATCATGGGGGCATCCTTCTATTGGGTTTGGAGGCGGTGCCTGATTTGCTTCTATGCTGATACGTAAACGAGCCATAAAATCCTGGGTGATCTCACTGGCGTTGAACGAGTCGGCATCAAGACCTGCGGATTCATTGATTTTCTCGTACAGGCGATACAGACGTTTTTTGTCGAGATGGCGAAGAACGACCTGGCAGTAAACATCATCGTCTTCTTCATGCATCGTTCCCAATTTTTCGACAACCGCCTGGGGCAACCGAACAGAGTCACAGTTGTAGAGCACTAAAGACAGG
>CAYFVX010000134.1:0-8542 GCA_964346425.1 uncultured Chloroflexaceae bacterium
AACAATTGCGTGAAAGTGAGGAAAAATACCGCAATCTTTTTGAAAATTCCCGCGACACGATTTTTATTACTGCCAGCGATGGTAAATTTCTCGACATAAACATGGCCGGCCTCAGACTCTTTGGCTATAGCAGAGAAGAGTTGCAGCGTCTTAGTGCCGTTGACCTCTATGTCAATAAAGAAGACCGCAACCTCTTCCGTCAATCAATAGTGCGGCACGGCTCGGTGCGAGACTATCCTTTGAAGTTGCGCCGCAAGGATGGGGTAGAGATAGACTGTCTGCTGACTGCCAGTGTGCGCTATGCCGAAGATGGCACACTGGCCGGCTATCAGGGCATTATTCGCGATATTACCGAGCAAAAACGTGCCGAAGCTGAACGGGTTGCGCTGCTTGATCAGCAGGCACGTCGCGCCGCCGAACTGCATGCCATCATTCAAAGTATGGCCGATGGCTTGCTCGTGGTAGACGCTGCCGAGAACGTTATGATTGTAAACCCGGTTGCCGCCACGATCCTCGAACGTCAGGCAAGCGAACTGGTCGGTCAACCGCTCAGCTCGCTCAGCAACGATGACGACCCCGTTATGGCGACTGGTTTACAGCATATTGTGGACCAGATCCGCGAAGAAATGCGTGATCCGGACCGCATACTGCCCGAAGAACGTATCTCGCTTGGCAAACGTATCGTCAGGTTGCAATCTGCACCAACGCTCGTCGGCGGGAAAACCATCACCGGTGCCGTGATGGTGATGCAGGATGTGACGGAGGCGGTGGAAGCCGAGCGCACCAAGAATGTGTTTATCGCCACCGCCTCGCACGAGATGCGCACGCCGCTCGCTTCCATGAAGGGGTTTGTGGATATTTTCTACATGAGTGGCATTGACAACCTGACCGAAAACCAACTGCTGTTCCTCGACACTATCAAGCGACAGACCGAAAGCCTGGTGCAGATGGTCAACGATTTGCTGGAAGTGGCACGGCTCGACCAGGGATCCTCGGCGGCCGAACATCGCTGGCTCTCCATTGAAGTTGCGCTTACCGAGTGTCTCGAACACTTGAAAACCCAGATTAATGCTCGTCAGATACATCTAACGCTGGATATTGTCGAAGGTCTCCCGTCTATCTGGATTGACGCATTGCATATGCGGCGTATCCTGACAAACCTCATCTCGAATGCGGTAAAATATGTGTATCAGGGGGGGAGCATTCACGTGCGGGCATACGAGCTGCACGATCCTGCGTTGTTGCCCAGTCCGCCCGGCGACCAGCCCTGGAAATCTAGCCAGGAACGCTCGGTCGTCATTGAAGTTGAAGATGATGGCGTGGGTATTCGCGAAGCAGACCAGGCCAGGATTTTTACTCGCTTCTTTCGCTCCGACAACCAGTTGAGTGTGGAAGCCGGCGGCACCGGGCTGGGTTTGGCAATTACGAAATCCCTGGTACACTTACATCGTGGGCAAATCGGGTTTCGTAGCGTGGAGCAAGAAGGCACAACCTTCTGGGTACGATTTCCCGCCCCGATTACCGAAAGTTTGCATGATGAGGAGAAGAAAAGAGGAGAGGCAGAAATATGAAAGCGGTCATTATCCTCGCACACCCGTCGCCAGGGAGTTTCAACCATGCGATAGCAGATACCGCATGTCAGACCCTCCAGCAGCATGGGCATGCGGTGTTTTTTCACGACCTGTATCAGGAAGAGTTCGATCCGCTCCTCTCTGCAGGTGAGATTGACGGCACCGGCACCACGGATGCGCTCGTTGCTCGCCACTGTACAGAAGCAGGTCAGGCGGATGGGATTATTATCGTTCACCCCAACTGGTGGGGCCAGCCTCCCGCGATATTGAAAGGCTGGGTTGACCGCGTTTTGCAACCCGGTGTTGCCTATACGTTTTTGGAAGGCGATGCTGGTGAAGGGAGACCCCGTGGCCTGTTGCCGGCGCAGGTTGCGCTGGTGTTCAATACCTCGAATACCCCTCGTGAGCGCGAGTATACCGTCTTTGGCGACCCGCTGGAAAATCTCTGGCGGACGTGTATTTTTGACTTCTGCGGCGTCACCACATTCGACCGCCGTATGTTTTCGGTTGTAGTTACCAGTACGCTTGAACAGCGGCAACGCTGGCTCCAGGATGTTGCCATGCTGGTATCACGCTATTTTCCGCTGACCTGTTCTTCGTGTCGTGTTTGAAAGCATCCCAGAGAAACAATTATGGAATTAGGAATTGCTGCTGATGTCGCTGTTATTCTCGTGGCTGCCATGTTCGGTGGTCTGCTGGCGCACCGCATGGGTCAGCCTTTGCTTATTGGCTATATTCTGGCCGGTGTGCTGGTGGGGCCATACACAGGTGGCATTCATATCGTCAATTTGCACGATATCGAACTGCTGGCGGAAATCGGGGTTGCGTTGCTCCTTTTTGCGCTTGGCCTCGAATTTTCGCTCAAAGAACTGCAACCCGTGCGCACAATTGCCATGTTCGGCGCGCCCTTACAGATGCTGTTGACGATTGCCTTCGGCTATGGCATTGGACGCTATCTCTTCGATTGGCAATGGGACCAGTCCCTCTGGTTTGGCGCACTCATTTCGCTTTCCAGTACGATGGTCATTCTCAAGACGCTGATGTCTCGCGGGGTGCTGGGCACGCTGGCAAGCCGCGTGATGATTGGCATGCTCATTGTGCAGGATCTTGCCATTGTCCCCATGCTCATTCTTCTTCCCACGCTCAATGATATTGCCAACAGCCTCCCGCTGCTTGGATGGGCATTGTTGAAAGCCATCCTGTTTCTCGCAGCCATGATCTTTATCGGCACACGGGTTATGCCGCGCCTGCTCAAGCTGGTTGCCAGTTGGGAATCGCGAGAGCTTTTTCTGCTGTCGGTTGTGGCGGTTGGTGTGGGCGTTGGCTATGCAACCTATCTCGTGGGACTCTCTTTCGCTTTTGGTGCCTTTGTTGCAGGCATGGTGCTGAGCGAATCCGACTATAGCCACCAGGCACTGAGCGATGTTATCCCACTGCGCGACATTTTTGGTCTGCTCTTCTTTGTCTCGGTCGGCATGTTGTTCAACCCCGTGTTTCTGCTCGAGAATATTGGCATGGTTGCTGGCACCGTTGTGCTGGTTATTGTTGGCAAAGCGTTGATTTTTGGCACCATTACCCGCGTATTTGGCTATGTGAATGCGGCTCCGCTTATCATTGGTCTGGGGTTGTTTCAAATTGGCGAATTTTCGTTTGTGCTGGCAAAAGTCGGGTTAAATACCAACTCTATCTCCGAAGACCTCTATTCGCTGATACTCACCACAGCGGTGGTTACGATGGTGCTTACTCCCTTGTTCTCGCGGATGGCGGTGCCGCTCTATGGCCTCTGGCGACGCTACCTCCCACGTGAGCCTATCAGCACATTCAATCTCCCAGGCGAAGAACTCCGTGACCATGTGGTGGTGATAGGGTATGGGCGCGTCGGGCAGGCGGCAACCCAGGTGATGCAACGTGTGGGGTTGCAACATATCATTATTGAGCTGAATCATCGTATCCTGGAACAGTGCAAAACCGATGGCTGCCCCGTTATCTATGGCGATGCAACCAGCGAGATTATGCTGGAATCGGCTGGTGTGCAACGGGCACGGCTGGTGTTGCTCACCCTTCCGGACGAGGTTGGAGCCAGTCTGGTCGTGCATCACATCCGCAAATTGAATCCCCAGGTGCATATTGTTGCACGCGCCGTGCATCTGGAACAGGTCAATGAACTACGCAACCTGGGCGTCTATGAAGCGGTGCAACCTGAGTTTGAGGCCGGGCTGGAGATGATGCGCCAGGTGCTTGTGCATTACAAGATTTCCACGCCAGACATTCATCGGTTTAGCGATGCAGTACGTTCCGAAATGTATGCGCCGCTGTGTTTCGTTGAAGGTTCTGGCAAGAGCATGGAGATATTGCACGATATCCGCTGGGCAAAAGAAGCTCTGGAAATAGAATGGCTGACTATTCCAGCAAGCGGGATTGCGGTTGGTCAGACGATTGGCTCGCTCGAAGTGCGCCGCCGCACGGGAGCTTCGATTGTGGCTGTGCTGCGAGGTGAGGACCTCATAGTCAACCCTGGTGCCAACCATGTGTTTACCGCCGGTGAACGGTTGGCTATCCTGGGGCGGGGTGAGCAACGCGAAGCACTCTGCACGATTATTGAGCAATGTAGTGACGAGACGGAGGAGACAGAAGAGGCAGTGGAGACGCTGACAATGCGCGATTAGCGCATGAGAGACATGCCTGCTGGCACGCTTCTTGCAGCCTTCTTTTTGTGAAAAGGAAAAAGAGCGACGAATTTTTGCACAAAGAAAGAAGGGAGAGAGTATGGCACACTATCCAGATGATCGAGCATTTCACAAAGATGACATCCAATCAATGGAAGCAGCAGAAGAGAACAACCTGCATTCTCCGCAGAATCCTGGCTATGAAGGGTACGAATATACGGCTGAAGCCCGACTGCGCCGTATCAAGAAGGTGGTGTATTTTATCGTGCATGTCATCTCCATTTTTATCTTGATACGTTTTGTGCTGGTTGCATTGGGGGCAGACCCTGCCAATATGTTCGCGAACTTTGTCTATACGCTGACCCATCCGTTTATCTTGCCGTTTCGTGGCTTATTTGGTGACTTGCCCCCACCCCAATACCAGGTTTCCGTGCTCGAAGGCCCTGACCTGGTTGCCATTTTTATCTACTACCTGTTTGCCTGGATCGGGTTCAAGATAGCAAACTATACAATAACCCGACCCGGTGGTCGTCAGTCGCAGTCGCAGAACGTGGCGCACGATCAACGCTGACAGAACCAACGATGGGATGTTGTTATACTGCACAAACGCTCACAGTCTCCCAACACCAATCAGCAATAAAATGGCTATGCCGGCGAGAATGCGATAGATACCAAAGGCGACAAAGCTATTGGTGGAAACATACCGCAGAAGCCAGGCAATACTCATCCAGGCAACAACCAGCGAAACCACGGTGCCAAGCAGCAACCAGACCATCCCGCTCATATCAAACAGGTGCAGGTTTTTCAACAGGTCATAGACTGTTGCCGCACCGAGAGTGGGTATTGCCAGATAGAAGGAAAAGGCGGTTGCTGCTTTGCGGTCCAAACCCGCCAGCATACCGCCAATAATTGATGCGCCTGAACGAGAGGTTCCGGGGATCATTGCCAGTGTTTGCGCAAAGCCAACACCCAGAGCCTGCAGGAGCGTAATATCTTGTGGTTGATGCACAATCACACTGCTGCGTTGCGGTATCTGCTCAATAATAATAAAGATTATCCCCCCGATGATCAATGCCCAGGCGATAACGACGGGCGAAAAGAGCACGTCCTTGATCCAGTCGTGTAGCAACAAGCCGATGATTGCGGCGGGCAAAAACGCCACAAAAATGCTGAGCCAGAAGCGGCGTGTCTGGGGACTTTTGGAGACATTTCGCGCCTGGTCAAGCAAATCGTGGAAATAAAACCCGACGACGGCAATCACCGCTCCCAGTTGAATAAAAATTTCAAACGTACCTTCTTCGCTATGCTGGAAGTTCATCAGGTCAGAAGCTATTAACAAATGGGCGGTTGAGGAGATGGGCAAAAATTCGGTCACGCCTTCAATAACGCCCAACTCAATCGTCTGCCACCAATCCTGACGTGCAAAGCCAACCAGCGCCAACCCGATAAGCACTAGCTCAATCACAGCAATGAGCAGCAAAAACCCATGCCCCCCAAATGGTCGTTTCACCTGTGTCTCCTGGTATTCATTGAAATTTCATCTTTTTGGTAGACGGAAATGACGTATGCCAACGTTCAAACAAATAAAAACGCTCATTCAATTCATTACATACCAAATTCAAGCCGGCGAATGAGGTTGAGTGGTAGATTAGCGGCATACATTTTCTGCTGCGTCTTGTGAATCGCATACTCGACACGGTGAAATGTCAGGGTGCCAAGCTCCATGTCAAGGACAGCATACGCAGCACGCGGGTCATAGTCACGCGGTTGCCCAAGGCTGCCAGGATTGATAAAGAAACGCGTTTTGGTGGTCAGGTCCAGGACGGGATGGTCAGTCGGAAAAAACCGTTCGCAATCGCCACCAGGCGTTATTGAGAAACCAAGCTGAACATGGGAATGACCAATCAAGCAGATCTGGGTATCGAAGTAGGTGAAATTTGCGGTGGCCTGTTCGGTGGAAAGTAAATATTCCCAGACTGGTTCACGGGGGCTGGCATGGGCAACGGTAAACTGATTATTGACCCGTTTCATGGGGGCAAGTTGGTGCAACCATTCATGGTATTCGGGGCGAAGCTGTTGGCCGTTCCAGACGTTTGCGGTACGAGCATCAGGATTAAAGTCATCCAGATTTAACCCGCCGATGCAGGCAAGATCATGATTACCGACAATAGCTATCTCGGCCAGGTTTGTCATTTTTTCAACGCACTGGTTTGGCTCAGGCCCATACCCAATAGTGTCGCCAAGACACCAGAGCGAATCATATGATCCTGCGGCAGAGAGCACTGTGTCAAGAGCAACGTGGTTGGAGTGGATATCTGAAATGATAAGAATACGCATTGGAGTTCCTATGTGTTGTTACATACAAAGTAGCCTGATTTTGAGTTCTTGCCTTCTGGCAGTTTGACAAAAGAATGTAAGCAAAGATTATACCATGTTATCGTGGGCATGAGCCCACCATTTTTGTGTGCGCTCATTGACGCAAGACCAGTGTCTTGTTGACGCAAACGCTACAGAATTCTATAATATCACGGTTTCCCGTATTGATGCAGGAGTTGACCTATAACTATGGAGACACCACCTCGTCATTGTCCGCATCTGGGATTAAAACAAAATCGCGCTATTCGTTTTGCCTCTCCCACACCCGAACATCGTTGTTTTGTGTCAGGCGAAGCGCAAGATATCCCGGTTGACCAGACAACCTACTGTCTCTCTCCCAATCATGTCCAGTGCCCATTATACATGGGTTTAAGCGTGCCTTCAACGCTTGCCCAGGAAAACTTGCCAGCCAACCCCACCCCACCACGAGGTATTCGTGGCTGGTTTCTGGCACTTTCTCTGCGAGACCGTGCTATTTATACGGTGTTGTTGGCAATGCTGCTGTTGATTATTGGTATCTACGTGGTGACCGGCGCACGCTTATTGTTTCCGTTGCCTACCGAGAATGGTCCATCCAATGAGCCATCCACGGCGGTCGCCAGTTTAACCGAGACGAGGACACCCGCACCCTCCCCGGCAACCGACACACCGACACCAACAGCAACACCGAGCCAGACACCGAGCAGCACGCCGACGGATACACCGACGGACACCCCGGTGAGCGTGGTTACGGCTACTGCAACCATGAGCGGTACCGCTGGTATAACCGGCACTTCGACGACTGCCAGCCCCACAAGCTCCCTATCTCCCGCACCATTCCTATCTCCCGCACCATTCCTATCTCCCGCACCATCCATCAGCCCGACGGGTGCAGGGCAGACACCAACAACGCCCGCATCGCCATCTGCTGGTATGCCAACGGCTGGCCCGCCTTCGCCAACAGAGGCACAAACGGCCGGTGTGGCTACCACTGCCCCGACCGCGACACCACAACCGCCGCCAGCCACTTCACCGCCAACCAAACAGCCGACAGACACCCCCCCGCCACCGCCAACCTCGCCCCCGGCCACCAGCCAGGAATACCTGACGCTTTATTTTGCCGACGCAAGCCGGACATTGCTGGTACCGGTCAACCGTCTGACGACCGTGGTCGAAAAACGAGTGGCGACGGCGGCTATGCAGGAGTTGATAGCTGGTCCGCGGGGAAGTTTGCAACGATTGGTGCCAGCCACCACCAATATCCTGGCAATCAATCGCAGCGGTGATACTATCACCGTCAACCTGGACACCGCTCCGGGTACGGACCTGGCATTGCAATCTATCGCGCTGACGCTGAGCGAATTTGCTGGCGTGAACTTTGTCGAAATCCAGGTCAATGGGCAACCCGTTACCACGAGTGGCGGGAGCATCCCCATGCGCCGCCCCATTCTGAATAGCGACAATCCGCAGGGGTTGCCCACCGGCTACGAGAGTGGCACCCGTTTCCTGCCTCTCTATTTCCTGAAGGGAGGGTATGCGGTGCGTATTACGCGGCTCGTCCCGCGCACCAATGAGATTGCCAGAGCGACGGTAGAAGAGTTGCTGGCAGGGCCAGGGAGCTATAGCTCGCTACTCTCCAGCCCGATACCAGCGGGTACAGAGCTGCGTGGCATCCGTAAAGAAGGCAGCAATGCGATTGTAGACCTTACGGCCAGTTTTGCGACAGCTTCTGACCGTCGGGCAGCGTTGCATATGCTGCTGCTGTCGCTGACAGAACTGCGCGATACGCAGGGCGCACGTATTTTTGAGCGGGTTGAGGTGCTGGTCGAGAGTGAGCGATTGGAGGAATACTGGGGGAGTGATTTTGCCGGTCCCTTCGCTCGTCCGCCGCTGAATTCGGAGACCTGACCTTCGTTATGATCGTAGACGGTGTACCGTGGACGGTAGACC
>CAYFVX010000135.1:0-1952 GCA_964346425.1 uncultured Chloroflexaceae bacterium
GCTACGATTCCCAACGGGGTTCTTTTCCTCGAAAAAGTCTCCACATGTGAGGCTTCCGGCACCCCTTCCCCCCTTTTGGGGGAAGGGGCAGGCATGGAGATAAAGAGACATCCCTATGCCTCAATAACTCTCAGGTTGACGCATATGCCGCAGGCCCCCCCCACTGAGGGACTGTGTCCCCACACCCTCACAGAGTTACCGTCCTACATATGGCAGATACATACGCCACCGCTCGACCTGCGTATCCACCCGCGCCTCATTGTTGCTCAGGTTCAAATCGCTCTCGTTCCCCTGCACAACAAACAGCGCATCAATCTGTCCTTCTTCATCAGGAGCGGTGAACGCAAGCGTTACCGTCTTCGTCTGCGTATCGCTGGCAGCAATAGCGCCCAGATCGCAGGTAAACATATTGCCATCCGGCGTGCAATTCTCACCGGTAAATGTAGCCGGGTCCGTCACCAGTTTGGGAATACTCTCACTGCTGATCTCATTGGTGAACGACCCGTGCAACTGCACATTCGTTGCAGCATTCGTACCCGTGTTACGGATATCCACGACATACGAAAGCTCACCCCCAAGCATCACCGGGTCTGGCGTATCCAGCACATTGACAATCTGCAAATCTGCCCCCTGCGCAGCCACTACCGTCGTTGGCCGGTGGACCTCCACCGGGTTGTTGCCAATTCCCGCAACCACCATACTGTTCGTATAAGTACCGCTGTGGGTTGGCGTCACCACAATCGTAGCCGTTACATTCTGCCCACTCTTCACCGTCGCCATATCGCAGGAAATGACGTTGTCATTCACCGTACAATCTCCCTGACCCGGCAGAACGTAGGACAGCGTCATCGTGGCTGGGAGCGTATCTGCAAACGACACCTGCGCATCCGCAGCACTCGTATTGGTAATCCGCACTGTATACGTCAATGGTTGCCCCACCATACCTGGCTCTGGTGCATACACCATGCTTGCCATACCACCCATGGCCTGCAAATTGGCAAGCGTATCATCCGGATCGAGATAGTTCGGCGTCCCATCCTTATCAGTGTCATCATTCATGGGATCACCATCCCCATCCACATCCTCAGTCCTGGTCAGTGTCCCATCGCCATCATCATCCGTATCGAGATAGTCCGGTGTCCCATCCTTATCGGTGTCATCGTTGGTGGGATCACCATCGCCATCCACATCTTCATCAATCGTCTTCACATTATCGTTATCATCGTCATCATCCAGATAGTTGGGTATCCCATCGCCATCGCTATCATCGTTGGTGGGATCACCATCGCCATTCACATCTTCTTTCTGCGTTGGCACACCGTCGCCATCATCATCACCATCCAGATAGTCCGGTATCCCATCACCATCCGTATCGTCATTCGATGGATCGCCGTCGCCATTGCGGTCTTCCACATCCGTCGGCACACCATCGCCATCTTCATCACCTTCTTCTCCCCTGCTCCCATCATCAGCCTCCTGATAATCGGGAACCCCATCATTATCGGTGTCTATCGGGTCACTTGGTTCATCCCCAACCTCCTCCGCATCCGGCGTGCCATCATTATCCGAGTCGGTGTCGAGATAATCGGGTATCCCATCGCCATCGGTATCTACGGGATTATTGGGGTCATTCCCTGCTTCAACCGAGTCAGGAATACCATCATTATCCGAGTCCGTATCCAGATAATCCGGCGTGCCATCGCCATCAGTGTCTACGGGATTGTTGGGGTCATCTCCCACTTCCACCGAGTCAGGGATACCATCATTATCCGAGTCGGTATCCAGATAATCCGGCGTGCCGTCCTCGTCCGTATCCGGGCAGGGCATGCCGTCTGGACATTCGACCTGGGTCGGGATGGTGTCGCCATCATCATCCGGGTTGTTGGCATTGTCGCCGGGTTCCAGATAGTTCGGGATACCATCCCCATCCGTATCCTCTGCATCGGCCGGGT
>CAYFVX010000135.1:2052-8507 GCA_964346425.1 uncultured Chloroflexaceae bacterium
CCGGGACGCCATCCTCATCGGCGTCCGCGGCATCCGCCGGGTCGCCGTCACCGTTCGGGTCCGCGTTCTCATCCTCTGTGGCATTCCCATCCCCATCATCATCCGGGTCCAGATAATTGGGGTTGTCGTCACCATCCGTATTATCGTTGGTGGGATCGCCATCGCCATTCGGGTCTTCATGCTTCGTGAGGATACCATCCCCATCGTCATCAGCATCCATATAATCTGGCCTGCCATCGCCATCCGTATCGCGGCAGGGAGCACCATCTGGACATTCATCAGCCGAGGAAATTCCATCGCCATCCGCATCATCATCCGGGTTGTTGGCATTATCGCCCGCTTCCAGATAATCGGGGATACCATCATCATCCGCGTCATTGGCATCTGCCGGGTCATGGTTTCCGTCGGGGTCCGGGTTCTCATTGGCCGTCAGCAGACCATCCCCATCATCATCCGGATCCATGTAGTCCGGTGTGCCATTGCCATCTGTATCCGGGCAGGGCAAACCGTTGGGGCACTCATACTCTGTGTAGATACCATCCCCATCCGGGTCATTATTGCCCGGATCCAGATAGTCTGGGATACCATTATTATCCGAGTCTACGGCATCGGCCGGGTCGCCATCACCATTGGGGTCTCGCTGTTCATCTGCTGTCGGGGTGCCATCCCCATCATCGTCCGCATCCATGTAGTCCGGCGTGCCATTACCATCCGTATCCGGGCAGGGCAACCCGTTGGGGCACTCATACTGCGTATACAGACCATCGCCATCCGGGTCAGAGTCTCCCTCCGGATCCAGATAGTCCGGGATGCCATTATCATCCGAGTCTTTTGCATCCGCCGGGTTGCCATCACCATTGGGGTCAGGACTTTCTTTTGCTGTATCTATCCCATCATTATCATCGTCCGTGTCCAGATAATTTGGCGTCCCATCCCCATCCGTATCATCATTGGTCGGGTCGCCGTCGCCATTCAGGTCCTCATACTTCGTGAGGATGCCATCCCCATCGTCATCCGTATCCTTGTAGTTGGCATCATCATCCCTATCCGTATTATCATCTTCGTTGTTCCCATTGTCATTGAGGTCTTCATCTGCATCCAGCACCCCATCGCCATCCGTATCACCAGAGACCGTCACCGTGGCCGTCTCCTCTTCCGCACTGAAAGCGGTCGTTCCACCATTGGTGCTCGTGTCCGCCGTCGTGCGTGGTTCGGAGCCATCGCTCTTATCCCAGGCACGGAAGGTGAACGTCGCATCATTTTCAAAGTCTGCATCTGGCACAAAGCGCAATTGGTCCGTACTATCCAGCAGCAGCGAGCCACTCGCCATATCTACCACCTGTCCGCTGGTAGCAGAAACAGCCTGCCATTCACCCGCATCCGGGTCATAATACTGCCATGTCCCGTTCGTATTGTCCACGCTGGTCACGGCAATCGCCTCAGCAGGGGTATCAGTATCATCATCGGTGATAGAGCCATCCACCACAATATCCGCCACACTATCACCGCTCGAATCCTGATCACCCGTCTTGACACTGGTCAACGTTGGGGTACCAGCAGTATCCAGCACCGGCGCATCATTCACTGCGTTGACCGTAATCGTCGCAACAGCCTTTTGCGTCTCCGTGCTAAATGCAGAGTTTTCGTCCAGGCTCGAGAGGTCAGCCGTCCCCCCATTTTCCCCGCTCGTCTGGTCCCATGCGCGGAACTCAATCTCCGCCGTGCCATTGAAGTTTTCATCAGGAACAAAGCGTATCAAGGTTGTCGCCGCGTCCGACGCCAGCAGGCGGGCTTCACTTTCCGAAGGTGTGCCAAAGTCGTTCCAGGTCTTGCCGCCATCGGTCGAGTATTGCCAGGAGCCATTGTCGTTGTCCACACTGACCACCGCAATACCCTCAATAGCTCCAACATCCTCGTCCGTGATAATGTCATTGTCGGTGCCACTGGCGAGCATATCCACCACCAGCGTCCCGTCGCTGTCCTGCTCATCTTCATCAATTGCTTCCAGCGTCAGGTCGCCATCGGTTTGCAACACCGGCGGGGAGTTGCGGAACGTCGCGGTACAGGATTTAGCCTTATCCATGTTCAGCGAAAATTGCTCATTCTTGCCACTGCAATCACCTGTCCAACCGCTAAACGTATAGCCGGGGTTAGGTTTTACCACCAGGTTGACCGTGTCCCCATCCAGATAGTTCTTGCTACAGCGCGGGCCATCGGCATCCGGTTCATTATCCTGGCAGTTGATATCATAGGGGGTATAAACACCTTCGCGGTAGACCGTCCCCCCGCTCTCATTGCCATCGCTCTCGGTTACTACGTCTACCGTAAGCCCATAGACCTCACGGCCATCTTCATACGCCCCGATGTCACACTCGTTGGTTGCACCATATGGGCGGTCTTCCCCACGCTGGTCCTCGTCAAGCGGGTCTGTACCACACCCATTCGTGCCATTGGCAATCTTGTCCAACGCATTACTGCCAACAGAAAGTGCAATTGTGTTGGTGGGGCCACCATTGTCATCCAGGTTGTTGGTCGTGTCGAGGTCGTCGTCAGCGGAGAAGTTGGTCTGGTCAGTTTTACCATCTGCAGGGCACCCGTTGCCATCTGTCAGCAAGTTGTAGCCACCAGATGAAACTTCTTTCCTGGTGCCATCTTTCACACAATCATCATTTCCATCGGTCGATTTGTTTCCACCGATGATTGTATTCGAGAATACGGTGGTTGTTGTGCCTAAATGGTAATTACCATCACTATCCATCCCATCTAAACCACCTGACGTATAGATACCGCCGCCACCTTTTGCTGCCTCATTCTTATAGATTGTGCTATTGAGAATAGTCAGGGTGTTATCCTCGTAAGAAGCACTATCTTCTTTAATAATGGTTTCACCATTATAGATTGCCCCACCGACACCACGCGAAATATTTGCATAAAATGTACTATTCACAATCTCAGCAACGGATCCCTGTGCATTCGACACTCCCCCACCGTTACCTTTCAGATTGTCTTCGCCACCAGCAATATTTGCAGAAAACGTGCTATTATAAACGTGAATATCGGTATCACGGGACCCATTGGTTGCGTTATTCCTGATACCACCACCATAAAATTTCGCAACATTTGCTTCAAAGAGACTATCCGTGATAGTTGCCTGACTTCTATTCTCAATAGCGGCCCCAAACCCCGCAAGGTTGCTCGTAAATGTACAATGCTGCACGTAAATCTGCGCATCTACGTTGCCGTTACTGAGATTCATGATAGCTCCACCAATCCCATTATCCCCAAAACCAGCATGGTTATCATGAAAAAGTGTCTCAGCAATAATCGTTTGGCGGACTTCTGTGGTAGAGTTGTTGGTAGTATAAAGAGCACCACCTTGAAATGCGGTATTCTCGGCAAAAATTGCGTTATTTACTTCAAGCGTGTTGACATTGTAGATACCGCCACCTCTCTCCTGGAAAGTTTCTACCTTGCCCGACACATTACCAGAAATTGTGCTGCTTTGTATCGTAGCAGACCCGGCATTGTAAATACCGCCACCATGCAGAGACAACTCTTCCCCGTCAGGCCCAATCAGCTTCCCTTCCCCAGTAATTGAAGAACCTGCTGGTCTGGTTAAGGTATTGGTAACTATCGAACTCTGTTCAACGACGTCAAGGGTACCGGCATTGTAGATACCGCCTCCCTGACCAAAGGTCGTGTTGCTGTAAACGGTTGTGTCACTGATCACCAGCGTGCCGTCGTTATAGATACCCCCACCTTGCATACCAGCCGTACTGCTGTAAACAGTAGAACTGGCGAGCGTAAGCTTTGCATTCGTGCGATTGTACAGGGCTCCACCCTGGTTATCAGCTCTTCCCTTGCTGATAGTGACATTGAAAAGAGCAACTTCGATGGATTTATTATCCGACTCAATCGTAAAAACTCGATATTGATCATCCCCGCTAATAATAAGATACGGGGCACCCGGCCCCTGTATCGTCACATCCTCGGTAATGGCAGGCAGCGCACTACTCAGCGTGAGCGTGCCGCCAATCTCAAGGTCAATCGTGTCGGCCTCGCTACTGCTGCCAGCCGCACACTCGCCCTCCGTGCTGCCGGATGCCTTGTTGTCGTTGGCCGCCATGATAGCCTCGCGCAGCGTACACAAGCCATCATCGGCCGGGTCGCCATCCAGCCGGCTGTTGACCGTAATCGTCGTACCAGCCGCTTGGACAGTGGTTACTGGTTGTTGCACATTGAGTGCAAGCGTCGAAACCAGCACCGCAACGAGCATCAATTGAAATACTTTGAACAAACGAAATAAGTGCGTTGAGCGATCCATGAAAGTCCCTCCTTTTTGCTGTGGCCTGGATAAAAAGCGGTCGTTTTGCGGTTTTTGAGGTATTTCCACCCTCTTTGGAAGCTGAAACCCCCAGTCTATGAAATCGGCTAGTATTATACCATCTTTCTTACCAGTTTCGATATATCCCGGATGACATATTCTACGACATTATTCCGTATAAAATTCGTAAAAAGAGTGATTTTCTGGTTTTTTACGACACATTATAGTAAAAACCGTGCCCCTTTCTCAAAATTATAATAATCGAAGTCCCGCATCTCTCAAATAAGCCAGATCACCCTCTGCAAATAACCCACAAATTTATTATCCTGACCGGTTTTTGTGGTTCTCTCTGTACATCCCATGACCCACCACCCTTGCTTAATGCGCCTGTTTCCCATGACCCGGGTACTAACCCGCCATAGCTCCTATCAACCAATTTCTTAACCATGCTGCAACAATATTCGTGGTTTTTACCCGTATTAACGACTTCTAAACGTACTCAACCCTGGAAGGTAAACGGCTTTTTACTACTTTTCAACGGTTTCTAATGGTTTTTAAACGGCCTTAATCAGGAAATTGAAGGAATTTTGGGGAATTTTAAAATCCAAAAAATACCATTAGAAAGCCGTAAAACGGCTATTTCAGGTAAAAATTAAGGAAATTTTACCCAAAAAGGGTATTGACCTTTTTGTAAATTGTTGTATAATAATAATCGAGTTCGGGATAACAAAACAATCAAGTCGTTGAAATCAGGCAAACAATCAACATTTAACCAGTTTTTTACCTTCAGGTATCTCGCTGAAAACACAAGAAAAGATACCTGAAAAACCAGAAAACCTACATCCTCAATAATCGGGTAGAAACTCGGAGAACGTAGGAAGTAAACTGGAACCAGGCGAATAAGTAACTACTGCTGATACGAATGGTGCAAGCGACCAGCAGTCAAGGAATAAAATCAGGAGGGCAAAGATGGAAGCAGAAGCACAGGGTTTTGAAAACATAGACTTTGGTCCACGGGTCGTGGTTGTTGTACCAGCATACAATGAAGAACGCTTTATCGGTAGTACAGTTATACAAGCAAAAAAATATGCCTATCGCGTCATCGTGGTAGACGATGGTTCAAAAGATGCAACGGTAGAAATCGCCAAGATGGCCGGCGCCACTGTTGTGGAACATGAAGTCAACCAGGGCAAAGGTGTTGCACTGATGACAGGCTTCAAAGCTGCCAGCAAATACAATCCTGATGTTGTTGTTACCATTGATGGTGATGGACAGCACCTTCCCAGTGAAATTCCCAACGTTGCCCGCCCGGTCCTGGAAGACAAAGCCGATATTGTTGTGGGTTCACGCTACGTTGAGCAGAAAAGCGACGTTCCCGTTCATCGCATTCTCGGTCATCAGGTTTTCAACGTGCTCACCAATGGGGCATCTGGTGTTCCCGTGACGGATAGTCAGAGCGGCTTCCGTGCATTCTCTGCGAAAGTGCTCGATGCCTTCTCATTCCAGTCTGCCAGTTTCTCTGTCGAATGCGAAATGCAGTTCATTGCTCACGAACAAGGAATGCGGGTTGCTGAAGTACCCATCACTATTCTCTACAATGACAAGCCCAAACGACCGGTTGTGCAGCACGGCTTCATCGTTCTGGATGGCTTGATGCGTCTGATTGGTCAATACCGACCACTGTTCTTCTTTGGCGCACCTGGTCTGGCAGTGGTTTCTATGGGCCTGTTGATGTCGCTGTGGGTATCCTACCTGTACTCGGTGACCAACCAGTTGGCAATTGGTTATGCACTGGTGGTGGTGATGCTCGTGCTGATTGGTTCCTTGCTCTCTTTCACAGGCGTTATCTTGCACTCCATTCGCGGTTTGCTGCTGGAACGCAAGGAAGAAAGCGCAGAAGTGAAGACCCAGGTCAATCCTGAACCGACCAGGCAAGCCGAACCTGCTCCCAATCCTGCTGACCTGGTAGGTGTTGGTGATGCCAGACTGGCCTACACCCTGGTGGCTCGCAGCGATGACACCGCTTCTGCCTACACCTTGCATTCCGAAAGCCAGTATAATGGCGACGATCAGCAAGAGGTTCACTTCCACACCATGTCGCAGAGCACTGCCGCCAAAAATGCAGTGAATG
>CAYFVX010000136.1:0-2384 GCA_964346425.1 uncultured Chloroflexaceae bacterium
TCATTGTGAGCGTGTAAAAAGAGAGAGGTTTTCAGATTTTTTTCTGGATGTCTATACAGTACAAGTACATGTGGGCTTCATTATCCGAATTGGGTATGATGTACCTAAGGAGAACAAACCAATGCGACAACGTTTCATCAATCTCTTGTACGGGAGCATGTATATCTATCTGGTTGGCCTGCTTGTCTGGGCTATTCTGCACGTAGTCTTTGGAGATCGCTGGTGGTGGCTCTTTCTGCTGAATTCGTTTTCGGTGTATGCGTTTGTGCCGTTGCCCCTGGTTGCCCTGGTGGCGGTGGTGGCCCGCCGTCGCGTATTGTGGGGTAGTCTGGCGGCGGTCACTGTGCTGGGGTTGCTGCTGCATGGGGTCGCGTTTTTGCCGGCCGGGCGGACGGTGCAGGCGAGCGATGGGCCTACGCTGACGGTGATGACCTACAATCTGCTGGGCTTTAATACGAATGTGGATGGGGTGGTGGCGGCTCTGCAACGCTCCGGGGTAGATGTAGTGTCGCTGCAGGAGCTCAATCCTGCAATGGCAGCGGCTATTGAGCAGCGGCTCGGCGAGGAGTACCCCTATCAAGAACTTTATCCACGCGCGGGGACGAGTGGGTATGGACTGATTAGCCGCTATCCGTTGTATCCTTCTGAGGTGTCGCTGGTGGGTACGACCTGGGAGCGGCGGGCGCATATTGTCCGCGAGCTGGATGTCAACGGGCAAAAGGTGTTGTTTATGCATTTCCATGCGGTGCCGACCAACCTGGGTAAGCCATCGCACATGGAGCATTCGTTGCGGCTGCGCGAGCAGCAGGCGCGGGACATGGTTGCGCTGGCGCAACGCTATGATGGGCCGTTTGTGGCGGCGGGTGATTTCAATGCGACAGATATGAGTGCGGCGTACAATATTGTGACAACTTCGTTGCAGGATGCGTGGCGACAGGCTGGTTGGGGGTTGGGACAGACGTTCCCCGGTGCGGCGTCGCAGGGCAGTTCGCGATTGCGCATTCTGGGTATTCCGGTGCCGATGTGGCTGGTGCGCATTGATTATGTGTTTCATTCTGCGCATGTACAGACGGTGGATGCGTGGATCGGGCCGTGGGATGGTGCGTCGGATCATCGGCCGGTGGTGGCGGAGTTGGTGTTGTGAGGTTTTGTTGTTGAACATGATACAATACATAGGAGAGAGCGAAGCAACAGCGCAAAGAACATGCTTGTGATAAAACATCTGAGCATCACGTTTCACCTATTACTGGTAGTGCAGGTGCATGGTACTGTTCTGCCATGCAGAGTTGCGTGGGAGGGATAAACGATGTCATCCCCGGAGAGTGAAGAACGTAGTGTGACGCGCACCTTTCGGGCCGCGTTGCGCATTGGCGAAGATTATATTACGCTGGAGGAGACCATCAAGTTGCCGCTGGAAGCCAGCGATGAAGAGATAGAACAGGCGGTAGACCTGGGTTGGCGTATCTATACGATGCAACGCGAGGCAATGGAGAGCCAGATAGCCAGCGTGCGCGAAGCGCACAATATGGCTACTCCGATAGAGTTTCCTGCCAGCGACCGCCAGCGCAATTATATCTCAGTGTTGCAAAGTGACCTGAACTGGTCGGAAGATCAGCTCTTGCAGTATGCCCACGAACACGGATTTGATTTCGATACATTAAGTCGCAATCAGGCATCTGCTTTTATAGACAATCTCAAAAAAGTTGCAGAAGAACGGGTTGTCTATCAAACCAGCGGCTACCAGACGGCGCAAAAAGACGAAGCAAGTGAACCTTCACCTTTTGTCCCTCTAACCGACCGCCAGTACCGTGCCCTCGTCAAACTGGCAGCGGTTCACAAGCTCAACCTGGATGAGGAAACCCAGCAACGGTTCGGGTTGGCTGCAACTGAGATAAGTAGCCGACAGGCCGGTGACTTGATAAGCGAATGGCAACGGTAATCCCAACGTTGGAGCGTTGGAACGTTCCAGCGTTCCAACGTTCCAGCGTGTAGCAAAAGCAAGGTCGCCGCGTATGATTCTGATAGTTGGGGCTGGCCCGGCCGGGCTGGCCATGGCGCACGAACTCCAAACACACAACATTGAATATCAGGTGCTTGAACGGTATGAGGTGGGGTATGCCTGGCAAAACCACTATGATCGTCTGCATCTGCACACCCTCAAACAGGTTTCTGCTTTACCCGGTCTGCCTATGCCAGCGGAATATCCCGATTTCCCCTCGGCGCAGGAGCACCACGCCTATCTGCAGCACTATGCCCAACACTTTGACCTCAACATCCGTAGCGGCGTGGATGTGCTGCGGGCGGCATGGGATGAGCAAGCGCATAGGTGGCTGCTGGAAACCAGCCAGGGAGCTATGCAGTGCGATATACTCATCGCCGCGACT
>CAYFVX010000136.1:2484-8487 GCA_964346425.1 uncultured Chloroflexaceae bacterium
CCGCGACTATCGCAATGCGGAACCATTCCAGGGTAAACGGGTGCTGGTTGTGGGGGCTGGCAATACGGGGACGGAAATCGCGGTAGACTTGTGCGAACAGGGGATTGATACCGCGATTGCCATCCGCGAAGGGGTGTCGTTTGTTGATTACCCCCGTTCACCTACGGCGATGAAACTGTTGGCATGGAGTATGCGTCATGTCCCGTCTACGGCAGGCGAGTGGTTTCTTCGCATGATTCGTCGTGACTTCAGTCATCTGGGCATCTATCCCCCACAGAAACCGCTGATGGAGGTCTATCCAGTTGTTGGCTATGAGTTTCCGCAGGCGGTAGAAGCTGGCAACGTGACGGTGTATGGTGGCATTGACCAGTTTCTCCCTGGGGGAGTGCGCTTTGCGGATGATCTCATGTCGCTCTTTGATGCAGTCATTATGGCAACTGGCTACCGTCCATCCGTGCAGTTTGTTGCGCAGGAAGTGGAGCGCGATGGGCAGGGTTATCCACACGTTGACCAATACTGGCGGTCAACCCGCAACCCTAACCTGTACTGCGTGGGCTACTGGTATCCAGCCACGGCTGGCTGGCTGCAAATAATAGGACGGGTGGTGAAACAGGCCGGTCGGGACATACGCAAGCGGTTACAGAAAGAGCATCGTTTCCAGCAAGCCCGCAGTCACTGAATGGTGCAGGGCTGGTCCCCGTTGCGGGTAGGTGCGGTTGCTCAAGATAATCAGGCACAGGCGATGGGAGGGCACCTGCACCATTGTTGGCCCGGTAAAGCCCGTGTGTCCATAGGTATCGTCTGGGGCATAGGCCATAATGATGGGGTGGTTTTTCATCCAGCCAAAGCCACAATGAAAGGCCAGACCGAAAGTTGGCAGTTGTGCGCCTCTGGTCTGGACGAGGGTTGCGTTGGCAACGGTTTCTGGTTTGAGTAGCGGTGGAATGCTGGTTGCCCTGCCGGGTTCTGCAGGGCGAGCAGAGGCAGACCACATCTGCAAAAAACGCCACAGGTCATCCACGGTGCTGAAGAGGCCGGCATGACCGGCTACACCGCCGAGGGCGTGGGTACTCTCATCATGCACGGTGCCCTGCACCAACTGTTTGCGCCAGGTATCATCCCACTCGGTCGGTGCTGTTGCCGTGTGCAGCGATGGCGGTGGGCAGAAGTATGTCTGCTGCATACCCAGTGGCTGCAGGATAAACTCACTGATAGCTGTGTCCAGTGGCAGACCGCTCACCTGGGCAACAATATCTCCCAGCAGCAGGCTATTGACATTTACATAAGCAACACACTGTCCGGGGGTGCAGGATGGCTCAACCTGGTAAATCGCGTGGCGGATCTCGTCGGGCGAACGATCGCGCAGTGCGGAGAGCCGCACCGAGAGGCCAGAGGTATGCGTGAGCAGATGGCGCACTGTTACCCCCGTGGCGCGTAGCCCCGGCAGATAGGCGGATGCCAGGGTGTCAAGACACAGTTCCCCCTGGTCGAAGAGATGCAACGCAACTGTGGCGGTAAACATCTTGGTCAATGAGGCAATGTCATACCATGTCTCAGGCGTAACGGGTTGCGAGCCGTTGTCATCATACATGGTGGTGCCATAGGCAGCGCGATGTACGAGTTTGCCTTCACGCGCAATCAATACGACTGCACCGGGAAAGATATGCCGCTCGATGGCCTCGGCAATGATGGCAGCAATACGTTCAGATAGTGGACGTGGATCTGTCAATGATGGTTGTTCCTTTCGGGATGTGGCTATGCGCCTGCGGCGCAGCCCTCGTTGCTGAGAATATAGTCCCCTTGCGCAAGCGAAGAAGCGCACGTGTTTGTGTGCCTGTACTCTCTGATAGGTTTGCGAGGGAATTCCGTTCCCTCGCAAACCTTATGGATGAACCCCCGCTTTCACCGCACCCGACGCCTGAACGCAATCTCCAGCATCCAGAGCAGTAGGGCAACGGTCATCAACCAGGGCCAGAGCGAATAGTGCAGCATCTGCAGCGACAGGTGGTACCAGGGTTGCTGGGCCTGTTCCTGCGCCTCCTCTTCATCCCCTGCCTGCGGGATATTCAGCATATCTGCTGCGAGTACTTCGCCGCCGGTGATTTCTGCAATACGTTCCAGCAACGGTTTTCCCTGCGGATAGTCACTGCCACCGCTCCCTGCCGGGTTGTAAGAACGATACGGGTTGTATTCGGCTGGCACCGGGTGGGCGTAGCCGGTTTCGGCATAATATTGCTCACCGTCGCGGTCAAGCAATACTTCCACGCCATACGCGCCGTCGGTGGGCAGCAGCAGGTCTTGCGTATAGCGGCCGGGCGCACTCTGGTGCAGCGCAAACTCCTGGCGCACGCCACTTGGCAGCGTAATGCGTGCTATCGCGTCTGCCAGGAGTGGGGTGCCGCCTGGTCCGTAAGCATCTACCATAAGCTTTGCCCCGCCATGCTGTGGTTCCAGTTGGATTTGGAGCGGGCCGCTATCTGGCTCTGGCAGGGTGTAGCGGATAACCTGCGTCCAGAAGGAACCAAAATCGCCCCACTCGCTCCAGTTTTCAGCCCAGGGTGCGTTCATCGAAGGCGTCCATGCGACAACCCGCCCCAGTCCATAGTTCCAGGTTGCCAGAATCGGATCTTTTTCATCTGCCTCTTTGCCCGGTGCCACCAGCACCACCTCGGCGTTGTCGCGCCGTGTGGTTCCAACGTAGCCGTTGAGCGCAGGCATTTGTGCAATATCCGTGTCGCGTATGACCGGGTGTGGATCGGCTATATCTATGCGGAAATCGCCCTCGACGACCGGGTCTGCGCGGGCAATTTCGCTTTCCTGGATGGTGAGGCGGGGAATATCCTCTGGTTTGTCCGCATAGTAATAGCGACCATTGCCCCACTGCGCCAACTGTTCGAGCAGGTCAATATCGGAGTCCAGGCCGATGGCGATGGAAGAGAGGGTAATATCATTATCGCGAGCGGTCGTGACTAGCTGGTCATACGCTTCAGAGTCATTGGTAAAGGAGCGTCCATCCGTCAACAGCACGGCATGGCGCACGCTGGCTTCCTGTTGCATCAGCGCAAGCAAGCCTTCTTCCAGCGCGGCATAGATATCCGTTCCGCCGCCAATATCGAGAAAGACAATCGCGTCCTGGATCTGCTTGAGCGTCAACCCTTCACCAATCGCTTGAAAAGGCACGGTCCACTCCTGGCGGGTATCGAATGCCAGAATGCCGATTTTATCCTCGCTTTGCAGCATTTCCGTCGAGAGAATAGCCGCTTCTTTTGCCATGTCGAATTTGGAGACATCCACCGGAATAGACATGCTGGCGGAACGGTCAATCACCAGCAACATTGCCACATTGGAGCGTTCGGTACGCGGCGGTGGTTCGAGTGAGACCGGCAATATATCTTCCAGGGGGGTATCATCATACGCCCCCAGGCTGTAGGAATTGCGTCCGCCGGTCACCACCAGTCCGCGCCCTTCACTGCGCACAAATTCGCGCACGGTTGCCATCTGGTCAAGCGAGAGGTTATAGGCGGAAACATCCAGCAAGACCATGCCATCAAACCGTTGCAATTGCGAGAGGCGGGTGGGGAGTTGCTGTGCTGGCAATACATCGCTTTCGATCGCCGGCCAGAGGGCTGAGCTTATCTCGCTGGCTGTGCCTTCCTGTCCTTCCACCAGCAGGATACGGGGGGGGGGCGTGACCATCGTGGTGGCGACGGCTTCGTTGTTGGCGGCAAACGTATCCTGGGGCATGCCGCGCACACTGGCCCGCAGTTTGAGCAGGCCACTGCTGGTGGTTTCGCTGCGAAAGGTAAAGCTATTGGCACCGGCTTTCAGTTCCACCTGCTCTTCACCCAGCAATCGTTCCTGCCCCTCATCCGTGCTGCCCTGCACCCACAATTGTAACGTGGCGGGAATGGTTTCATTGCCGGGTGTCTCGGTTGCAGCCGTGGGTGGTTGTTCGCGGTGGAAGATGTTGATTTCGACCGCATATTCCTCGCCCAGGCGCAATGAAGGTGGCACACTCATGTTGACCATACGGACATCCGGGTTCCAGTCTGGCTCAACTGGTATGACATCTACCTGGATACCCGCATCCGCCATCCGCTGCGCTTCGTACAGCGCATCACCTTTGGTCTGGACACCATCAGAGAGTAGCACAACTTCGCCGCCGGTGGGGGCGAGCAGTTCGCGTGCGGTGCGCAATGCCTGGGCCAGGTCGCTGGCAGTCGGGTCCAGCGTCTCTTGCAGACTAGTTGAGCGTTGATCATCCGCTGCATTGGATTGCCCATTACCAGCCGCAACCACGTTGGCACCAAACCAGAAGGGGACATTCTGCTGCTGGGCTTCTTGCTCTTCTGCGCCAGTTGCCGGTGGTTGCGCGAACTGCGCGGCCAGGGTGCGCACCATTCCCTGCCCAGCCACAGTCAGGCTGTCGGACTGGTCTACGAGAATAACCCGTGGGCCGCCACGCGTCGGTTCTTGCCCGATGATCGGGTCGGTCAATGCCAGCACCATGCATGCAACAGCCAGCAAGCGCAACAGCATAACCCAGGAAAAGCGTATCCTGCGCCAGCGCCACACCAATATCAGCATGGGTAAGAGCAGCAGGAGTGAAAACATGTAGGGATTACGAAAAAACATGGTTATTTATGTATAAAAACTATTTTACTCGTTTTTCTTGTATTTGTCCGGTATAATATACCCATTCTACCATCAAAACAACCAGGGCCGCCAGTGCAAACCATGACCAGATGGGATGCATCTCTTCCTGCATCTGGTTGACCGCATTGCTGCCGTCTGATGCGGAAGCTATCGCTGGCAGATCTATGCGTGCTTGAGCAGGTCGGGCACGCAGGTCGGATTCCAGTGGGGTACCGGTGTTGACCGCAAATGCCCCTTCGTAGAGAATGGTGCCTTCGTGCTGCTCAACCACGCGATAGAGGCCGGGTTGTCGTATGTCCTCCCGGAGCAATGCGCTATTCCCGCCGTGGTCATTACCGCTTGCAAACTGGCGCACTGCTCCGGCCGGGGTATGCAGTTCAACCATATCTGCTCGCGGGCTGAACTGGAGCGGCAATGGCGAGCCAGCCAGCAGTGAAGGCGGAAGCGATGGGGGAATGAGATCGCGCACGGTGCGGGCAACCAGGAGCGGAAAGACCAGGCGGGTGGTCAGCGGGGATATATCGAAGGTCCAGACTGCGAGCGTGCTACCATCCACATTGCCGCGCAGGATAAGCGGCACTTCGTCTGCGCCAAGCAACACATTTGCCCAGGTGGGGGTTTCTACCTCAGCCACCGTGCCAAAAGTGATGCTATCGAGATTGAGGTCTTCCAGCAGTGCCAGTCCTTCTTCGTACACGTGGGCAGTCGTACCGCTTACTGGCTGCGTGCCTGCTATAGGCAGCAGATTCTGGTTCTCGGTCGGCGGGTTGATGACCAGCACGCCGCCAGCAGGCCATTGTTTTATCCCCGCCAGCGTGCTATCGAAGATGGTCAATTCGGCTTCAGCCGCCAGTTGCGAAGAGGGATAATTCTCTGGCTCAATTGCAAGGACATTGAGTTCTGGCAACAGGTTGAGCACGCGCTCCAGCGGTTCCGGGTTTGCGGAAACAATCAGCGTTTTGATGGTTCGTTGCTGATTCATGCCCAGGCTGGCACTATCGTCTGTGGGCAGATTGTCCTGCCCATCCAGTTCGACATGCACCACGTCAACCCCCGCGGGCAAATCCCAGGTGTATTCTATTTCGCCATCTGGCTGAAAGACAACCAGGTGCGTATCTATCAGTTCGCCATCTGCAAACAGGCGGAAGGGGGTCGTCAGTGTCTCATCACCATAGTTGGCGAACCGTGCATAGAGCGTTGAACCTGCATTGCGCTGGTTGCCACGCGGTCGCGCCGCCAGTGCAACGACTGCACGGTTGCCTGAATTGCCACCCAGTCGCTTCCATTCCAGAGATGCATCAAAGTCTGACATCTCTGGCGGTTGTTCCAGGTCGCTCAGCACCACAA